>PXAU01000017.1 GCA_003567075.1 Trueperaceae bacterium | reverse complement strand
GATATGCTGGTACGTCTCGGTGAAGGTGGTCGGCTCGTCATCCCTGCTGAGGTCCGGCGTCGCCTGCGCCTCGATGTGGGTGATGAGCTCGTGCTCCGTGTCGTCGACGCAGAACTGAGGATCACGACGTTGGCTGCAGCCGTCCAGCGGGCGCAGCGGGCGGTCGCTCCCTACATGGCCGGGCGACCGTCGCCGGTCGAGGAACTCATCGCTGAGCGCCGCGCCGAGGCGACCGACGAATGAGCGTCATCCTGGACGCGTCAGCGCTGCTCGCGCTCCTGGCCCGTGAGCCCGGAGCGGCGCGCGTCGAGCAGGCCCTCGCGCAGCGGGCGCGCATAGGCGCGGTCAACCTGTCCGAAGTGGCGGCCAAACTGTCCGATCGAGGCGTTCCCGATGCGACCGTGTTCGATGTGCTCAGCAGCCTGGAGCTCGAGGTCGTTCCGTTCGACACGGACCTTGCGCTCGACGCTGGCGTGCTCCGCGCAGCGACCCGGGCACGAGGCTTGTCGCTCGGTGATCGTGCCTGCCTCGCCTTGGCACGCCGTACCGGTTCGCGGGCGCTCACCTGTGTCGCGGCGTGGGCTGGGCTCGATCTCGGGGTCGACGTCGAGATCGTGCGCTGAACGCGCCGGCGTCTCGGCGCTCCCGCAGCCGACGTGAACGTCAGTCGAACGCGCGCTTCAAGTTGGCGAACATCGGGAAGTGCTTCACGTTCAGCGTCGCCAGCGGCGTCTGATGCGCCTCGGCGGTCACCGCGAAGACGCGCGATCAGCTCGGACGTGTTGAAGAGCGTAGGCTACCTCTCTTCGTCCCTGAGGCGCTCGTCGGCGCTGCGGCCGCGTACGCGCCTTTGCCACTCCGGCCCATGGGGCGCTGCGGCCAGGATGCCGGCGGTGGCCAGGATCCCCGCCCGCACCTCCGCTTCGGGGTCACCGGTGTCGAAGGCGGCGTCGAGGATCTGCCGGATCACCTGCGCCTGCGACATGCCACGTTCCCGCGCGATCGCTCGGATGCGAGCCGCCTGTTCGTCGGTGAGGTGAACCTGCGTGCGGCGCATATGGCTACAGTACCCATCGCTGGGCGCGCCGAACAGGGGGCGATGCGGGTCGCTGCCTTCGACCAGCATGGCGGCCGTTCCGCGCTCGGAGCCCTCGGCAGTGCGGGCGGTGGGCACCGACCAGGCGGCGCCGGCAGAGCGTCTCGCGCTTACGTCCTCGTCCGTGGATCGAGCATGTCGCGCAGGCCGTCGCCGATGAAGTTGAAGGCCATCACCAGGCTGGCGATCGCCAGGCCGGGGAAGAGCCACATCCACCACTGGTCGAAGAAGTGGATACCGATCGAGATCATCCGGCCCCACTCCGGCGACGACGGCTCCGGACCGAGGCCGAGGAAGCTGAGCCCCGCGAAGAGGAGGATCGCGTTGCCGATGTCGAGCGAGCCGTACACGACCACCGGGGCGATGGTGTTCGGGAGCAGGGTCTTGAACAGCAGGTAGGGGTTCCTGGCACCAAGGCTGCGGGTGGCCGTGACGTACTCGGCGGTCTTGGCCTCGATGACGAGCCCGCGCGTGAGGCGCGCGTAGTTGGTCCAGCGAACGATGACGAGCGCGAGTACCGCATTGCGGATCTCCGGGCCCAAGGCAGCCGTGACCGCCATCGCCAAGATGATGGTCGGGAAGGCCATGAAGAGCTCTGTCACGCGCATCATGACCTCGTCCCAGGCGCGACCGGCGAAACCGGCGACGGCGCCGACGAGCCAGCCGACGATGCTGTTGATCACGACGACGGCCAACCCCGCGGGAATCGTGATGCGGCCACCGTACAGGACGCGGCTCAACACGTCGCGACCGAGTTCGTCGGTGCCGAGGCGATAGGTGTCGTTCGGCGGCTGCAAGCGGTTCTGGATGTTCTGCTCGAGCGGTGGGTACGGCGCCAGCACGGGCGCGAGCAACGCCAGCGCGAACCAGGCGACGATCACGACGAGGCCGATGATCATGGCGGGTTGCCGTCGGAGCTGGCGCAGGCGGCGCCGGAGGTTCGACGCCGGTACCGTGACCGGCTTGGCGACGGGCGTGATCACGCGTACCGGATCCGGGGGTCGATGAAGAAGTACATCAGGTCGACGATGAAGTTCGCGATCACGTAGATCAGGGCGATCAGCATGCTGACGCCCATGATGGCGGGGAAGTCCTGCGAGGTCGACGCCCGATAGGCGTAGCGACCGATGCCGGGCCAGGCTAAGATGGCCTCCGTGAGCACGGCGCCGGCGAGGAGGTTGCCGTAGAGCACGCCCAGCAGGGTCACGACGGGGATGAGCGCGTTGGAGAGCCCGTGCCGCATGATCACGAAGAACTCACGCTGCCCCTTGGCGCGGGCGGTGCGGACGAAATCGCTGTTCAGCACCTCCAGCAGCGAGGAACGCGTGATGCGGGCGATGATGCCCGACACGTACAGACCGAGCACCAAGCTCGGGAGGACCAGGTGGTACGCGGCGTTCCTGAACGTGCCCCACTGCCCCGCCAACAGGCTGTCGAGCGTGTAGAGGCCGGTCACGTGCGGCGGTCGTTGGACGAGGAAGTCCAGCCGGCCGGGCCCGGCCACCCAACCGAGTTGGGCGTGCAACACCGAGAGCCCGATCAGGGCCAGCAGGAAGACGGGGAAGCTGACGCCGATCAGGGCGAAGACGCGCACCAGGTAATCGAGCGGCGAGTTCCGCCACACCGCCGACACCACCCCGAAGCTGACACCCAGCAGCAGCCCCACGACGATCGCCGTGGTCGCCAGCTCGATGGTGGCGGGCAGGAACTGGCGGATGTCGTCGAGCACCGGCTGGTTCGTGCGTATCGAGACACCCATGTCGCCCTGCAGCAGGTTGCCCAGGTAGGTGAGGTACTGGACGTGCAGCGGCTGGTCGAGCCCCCACTTCTCGCGGAACGCGGCCACGAGTTGCTCGTTGTTGAGCGCGCTCTGCGGCAGGTTCGCGTTGATGGGGTCGGCCGGGATGGCGTTGGCGATGAGGAACGCCACGACGGTGATCCCGAGCACCAGCGGGATGGCGAAGATGACGCGGCGGAGGAGGTACTGGTAGAGGGGCATCAGGGATCGAGGGGCGGTACGAGGTCGGGGGAGCGGACGCGCTGGACCACCCCCCCGATGCTACGCGATGGGGACCTAGTTCGTGCGGCTGAGGAGCGCCATGTCGAGACCCCACTGCGGGTGCCAGAGGTAGCCCTCGAGGGTGGCGCTGTAGGCGGTTTGGACGGCGGGCACGTTGAACGGCACGAAGGCGCTGTCTTGCTGCGCGTACGCCTGCAGCTGCGCGAAGATCTCGAGGCGCGCGTCGGGGTCGGTCTCGACGCCCGCGCGCGCGATGAGCGCCATGATCTCGTCGTCGACCATGTCCTCGGTCCAGCGGGCGCGCTCACCGGCGACCTTGCCGCCGGGCACGAACTCCAGGAAGTCGATCGGGTCGAGCTTGTCCGGTCCCCAGAACCAGTAGCCGAAACCCTGGACGCCGCTGCGATAGCCCTCGAGTGCCACCTGCACCTCGCCTGGCAGCAACCGTGCGGTGATCCCGATCTCCGCCAGGTCGGCCTGCAGCTTCTGGGCGTTCGTGCTCAGGCCCACGCCGGCCCAGGTGAGGTCGGGGTAGTGGAGGGTGATCTCGAAGCCGTCCGGGTAACCTGCTTCCGCCATGTACGCCCTGGCCCGCTCGAGGTCGCGCTCGACCGCCTGGTCCTGGCCGAAGGCGCCGGCCAGGCCGACCCACATGTTGCTGCCGGGGGTGACGCTGCCGGCCCACAGCTCACGGTAGCCCTCGTAGTCGAGGGCGTAGCGCACGGCCTGCCCCACCAGCGGGTTCGACACCGGACCACCGATCTCGGGGTCGCGGTTCAGCAGCAGGAAGTGTGTCCAGCGGCCGGGTCCGAGGAAGATCTCGATGTCGTCATTGCCCTCGAGCGCGACCACCTGGTCGGGGGTCAGGTCGGTGGCGAGGTCGATGTTGCCCGCCACCAGCGCGACGCGCTGGGTGGCCGCCTCAGGGATGTTCACGATGATGACGCGGTCGAAGTAGGGCTGCTCGCCCCAGTAGTCAGGGTTGCGCACCAGCGTGGTGCGATCCTGCGGCGACCAGCTCTCCAGGATGTAGGGCCCGGTACCGACGGAGGTCTGGTTGAGGAAACGCATGGCGGTGTCGGTCTCGCCGGCGTCCTCGGCGTCCGTCCCCCCGTTCGCGCGGACCGTCTCGGCGTGGACCACCGAGAAGGCGGTGTTGCAGAGCTCCGCCAGGAACGATGGGCGCGCATCGACCAACGTGATCGCCACCGTGCGCTCGTCGACGGCCTCGAGCGAGGCGATCGGGTCGGCCAGGAACGACGGCTGCGCCCGCATGTACTTCAGCCGGTTGAACGAGAACACCACGTCCTCGGCGGTCAAGGGCGCGCCGTTGTGGAAGAACACGTCGTCGCGCAGGTGGAAGGTGTACACCAGACCGTCGTCCGAGATCGACCAGGACGCCGCCAGCAGCGGTTCGATGGAGCTGGCGTCGGCGTCGGGGAAGGTCACCAGGGTGTCGTACGCGACCCGGTTGATCATGCCGCTGGTGGGGTTGAAGGCGTGGGCGGGGTCGTACGCCTCGGTGATCTCGGCGTGGCCTATGACGAGGACTTCCTCGGCTTGGGCCAGGCTGAAGACCATGCCGGCCAGCAGGAGGACGGCCCCGAGGAACGAGGTCGCCGAGATGCGCGTCGACGCAGCGAGCTTCATCATGGTCGTTCTCCTTCACGATCGTGGTGGAGTCAGGGTGCTCCAGCGTGGCCCGTATACTTTCCCAGGCTGGCGTGAAGATAGCACGACGACGCGATGACAGACCGAAACGGTGGTGGTTCCCATGGCGTACCAGCAACGAATGCGCGTGTTCCAGGAGCGTCTTGCCGAGGTAGCGGACCTCGCCTTCTTCCCGCGGTCGGCCGACCTGCAGTACCTCACGGGCGTGCCGCGCGACGTGCCCAACTACGGCGCCGTCATGCACCCGGGTGATTGGTTGGAGGGTGCCTGGTTGACGCCGAGCGAGCAGCCCGTGCTCGCCCTGCCGCGTATGACCGCCGAGTTCGGCGGGCTCGCCGGCTCGGACGACGTCCGCCTGCACGTGCTGCAGGACCACGACGACCCTGTGGCGATGGTGCGCGGTTTCCTGGAGGGGTTCGCGTTGCCCGAGCGGCCGCGCGTCGCCATCGGCGACGCCACCCATGGGGCCACCGTGAGCGCCCTGCAGCAGCTGTTGCCCACGGCCAGCTTCGTGTCGGCCTCGGAGCTGCTGCGGCCGCTACGAGCAGTGAAGTCCGAGGCGGAGATCGCCGTGATGCGGCGCGCCGGCGCGATCACGGAAGCCGCCTTCGCGGCCGTGTTGGAGAAGCTCGTACACGGCATGACCGAGCTCGACATCGTGAGCGAGATCGATCACCAGCTCCGCCGTCACGGTTCGCTGGGGCCGTCGTTCACGACCTCGCTCTACACCTCCGGGCCGCATCACCCACTGCTGTTCGGCCAGCGCGAGGTCACCTGGAAGCGCAGGCTGACGCCGCCCGTGTCGGTCCTCTTCGACTTCGGTGCGATCCTGGACGGTTACTGCTACGACTTCGGCCGCACCGTCTTCTTCGGCGAACCCGACGCCGCCTACCGCGAGGTGTTCGAGCCGGTGATGGCGTCGCAGGCGGCCGGCATCGCGGCGCTGCGGGCCGGGTCAGCGACGGCGGCCGAGGCCGACGCGGCGGCGCGCGAGGTGATCGATGCCGCCGGCTACGGCGAGGCCTTCCGCCACCGACTGGGGCACGCCATCGGGCTCGACGTCCACGAGCCACCGTTCCTGACCGCCGGCGACGGCACGCCCCTCCAGGAGGGCATGCTGTTCACGGTGGAGCCGAGCATCACCCGCTTCGACACGTTCTCGGCACGCGTGGAGGACGTGGTGGTGGTGCGGCCGGAGGGGGGCCAGGCGCTGACGACGGGCTTCCGCGAGCTGCTGGTGATCGAGTAGCGCGGGGACGACGTTGCGGTCGGGGCCCGCGGCGAATGCCATCCCTGCGGGCTCCGACCGTGATGGACGTGCCTAGAGGAACATCGGCCTCCCGATCACGTGGCGGACCTTGGGCCGGTACGCCTCGAGGTCGTAGAGTTCGTCCACGTCCACGCGCTTGAGGCCCTCGCCGGTCACCGAGATCGGCACGTGGGTGTACTTGCCGTCGCGCAGCGCGACCATGTGCCCCGACTCGCCTGCGACGGCGAGGTCGGCGGCCATCACCGCGTAGTTCGAGGCGACCATCAGGTCGAGCGAATCGGGTGCGCCCGCACGCATCAGGTACCCCACCTGTTGGTAGACCGTGTCCTGCCCGGTCCGCTTCTTGATCAGGTCGGCCGTCAAGAGGCCGATTCCGCCGAGCTTGCGGTGGCCGTAGGCGTCGGCCTCGCCGCTCAGCACCATGTCGCCGTCGGCGAAACGGGCACCCTCCGAGATCGTCATGATCGCGTAGTGGGACGGGTTCGCGGCCTTGTCCTCCATCAGCAGCTGGCTGAGCTTGTCGACGTCGAAGGGCACCTCGGAGATGATGGCGCGGTCCGCGCCCGCGAGGTACGCGCTGATCAACGACGTGTCGCCGCTGTAGCGCCCGAAGAACTCCACCACCGCGATGCGCTCGTGCGAGCCCGTCGGCGTGCGCAGGTTGTGGATGAACTCCACGCCGCGGCTCACGGCGGTGGAGAAGCCCAGGGCGTAATCGGTACCGTGGACGTCGTTGTCCATCGTCTTCGGGATCGCGATGACGGGGAAGCCTTCGTTGTGGACGCGCAGCCCGTATGAGAGCGTGTCGTCGCCGCCGATGGGGAGCAGGACGTCGATGCCCTGCGACTTCAACACGCGCAGCACGTGCGGTGTGAGGTCGTGCGGGCCCTCGCCCTTGTACTGGTCGGCGAGGAAGTCGGGCACCTGCGGCCCCTTCACCTTGCCGGGGTTGGTCCGCGAGGAATGCAGGAAGGTGCCGCCTGTCCGGTCCACCGTGCGGACGGTGTTCTTGGTCAAGGGCAGCAGGTTCGTCTCGATCGTCTTCGGGTCGTCGGGGTTGGTGTAGGTGAGCCCGCCCCAGCCGCGGCGGATGCCGACCACCTCGTGCCCCTGGCCTGCCAAGCGGTAGACGACGCCCTTGATGCAGGCGTTCAGGCCGGGGACGTCGCCCCCGCCGGTGAGGATGCCGATGCGCATGGTAAATCCCTCCGTCCTCTCGCGATCCATTATCGCGCGGTTTCCACAGCTGCGTGGGCGGCCGCCGGCAATGATACCGAACGAGTCGTGAGGCGCGGCGCGGCGGCGAGCCCGTAGGCGCGATGTACAGCGCGCGCGGTAGCCAGCGGTGCCTCGTCGGCTATGGCTGGCGTGCCGCGAACGCTACTTCCGGCCGGGCTGCGCGCTCGAGGAGCGTGCCGCCCAAGAGCGCGTCGATGTCGTCCTCGGTCGTGCCGAGATCGCGGAGCCGCTGCTCCACGACGGTGACGAGGGCCGCTGGTCCTGCCGCCGCCGGCGCGGTGTCGTCGCTGCGCCGCCACTGCGCGGGCGAGTGGAGATCGAGCCCGAGGGCGACCGAGCCAGCGAGGCCGTGTTCGAGCAGCTGCGCGAGGAGCGCGAAGGGTGTGAAATCGTCGTTGGCGCCCGTCCGCAGCGACGAGGCGAAACCGAGGAGCGTGCCTGCTGCCGCGAGTTCCGCGTGCAGTCCCTCGTCTGCGCGCTGATCGACGTCGAGGAGGTAGAGGCGCTCCGGTGGTACGGCACGCTCCTGCAACCAGGCGACGAGCGCCTCGACGCCGGCGCCGGCCTCGGTATGCACCACGAGCAGCGCGTCGGTCTGCTTGCACGCCTCGATCGCCGCTTCCCAGCAGGGGTCGCCCTCGACGGGTTCGCCGGCGTACGCGGCGGCGAGGGCGGCAGCCCGCGCCATCGGTGCCTCCCGGAACCCGCCCTCGAGCTCGCGCATGAAGGTCGCCAGGGCGCCGTCGATGGTCGTCCAGGGGCGCAACCCCTTCGGGTAGGCGCGGCTGAAGTGGAAGCCCGTGACGGCCGCGATCGCGACGCCGCTCTTCGCGGCGATGCGGGCGAGCGCTGCGGCGTCCCGACCGCTTCCTGGCGCCTGGCAGTCCAGCAGCGCCGCCCGGCGCGGATCGGCGGCCTGCGCGAAGCGCGCCAGGCCCTTGACCAGGAAGGCCTCGTCGTTGAGCGCAGGCACCGGCTCGTCGGCCAGCGAAGGTGGGGCGATCCAGGCGTGCCCGTGGCCGTCAAGGCGTACGCCGCTACCCGGCCGCAGCGTGGAGCCGGTGACGGTGGGCACGACAGGGTCGCCGGCGTTCATGGTCGCCGAACGGGATG
>PXAU01000072.1 GCA_003567075.1 Trueperaceae bacterium | reverse complement strand
CGGTCATCCTGCCCCTGCACGGCGCGATGGTGGCCGAGGGCGAGGACGACGCCGAGGGCGACATCATCGAGCGCGTCCGCGCCATCGTCGGCAAGCAGGCCGTGATCGGCGTGCACATCGATCTGCACTGCCACCTTACCGAGCGCATGCTTCACAACGCGGACGCGGTCGTGATCTACAAGGAGTACCCGCACACCGACATGGCCGAGCGGGCGCGCGACCTCTACCGCATCGTCGCCGACACGGTCGTAGGCCGGGGGCGACCGACCATGGCGATGGTCGACTGCCGCACCATGGGCATCTACCCCACGACCGCTGAGCCGATGCGCTCGTTCGTCGACGCCATGATGGCCGCCGAGCGCGAGCAGGGCGTGCTGTCGCTCTCCCTCGGCCACGGCTTCCCCTGGGGCGACGTGCCCGACGCAGGCGCCCGGATGCTGGCCGTGACCGACGGCGACGAGGCCCTCGCGAAACGGCTCGCGCACGCGTGGGCGCGGCGCTTCTACGACCTGCGCTTCGAGGCCGGCGTCCGCCCGCTGGCGTTGGACGCCGCGCTCGACCGGGCGCTCGAGGCACGAGCCCGCGTCGCCGGCCCCGTCGTGATCGCCGACCAGGCCGACAACGCCGGCGGTGGCGCACCGTCGGATAGCACCTTCGCGCTTCGCCGCCTGATCGAACGCGGCATCCAGGGCGCCGCGGTGGCCCTGCTGTGGGACCCGATCGCGCTCGGGGTGGCGCGCTCCGCCGGTGTCGGGGCGCAGCTGCGCGTGCGCGTCGGCGGCAAGATGGGTCCCGCCTCCGGCGAACCGCTCGATCTCGACGTCACCGTCGCCGGTCTGATCGACGGCCTGGTGCAGCACTGGCCGCAAACCGACGGCGCCTACGCGCAGCCCGCCGGCGACGCCGCACACCTGCGCGTGCACGGCATCGTCGACGGGCCGCAGGTCGAGGGCGGCGTCGACGTGATCGTGAACACCCGTCGCGGCCAGGTCCTCGGCCTCGAGCCCTTCACCGCTTTCGGCATAGGGATGGAGCGCGGCCGGATCCTGGTGGTGAAGTCGATCCAGCACTTCCATGCCGCCTTCGGCCCCGTCGCCGGCGAGGTGATCTACATGGCCGCGCCCGGCGCGGTGGCGCCGATCATGGAGCGCATCCCCCTGCGGCGCGCCGACCTCGAGCGGTACCCGTGGCTCGACGACCCCTGGCCGGCGGACGCCGAGCGCTGATTCACGCGGGCTACGACCGTCCGCGGCGCAGCCCGCTTCGTCCGTTACACTGCGTCGCAGCATGAGCGCGGCTGCCACCAACCCCGGACGCGGGTACTACGCTGGGAAGACGCTCCTCTTGACGGGCGCCACCGGCCTCGTGGGCAAGGCGCTCATCGAGGCCGTCGTGCGAGCGCTGCCAGACGTCCACCGCCTCTACGTCCTGCTCCGCCCCCGAAGTGACGTCGTCGGGCGCCGCGTGAGCGTCGAACGGCGTCTGCACGACGACGTCTTCGCCTCCTCGGCCTTCGACGCGCTACGCGCGCGGCACGGCGATGCCTTCGAGGCCTTCGTCGCCGAGAAGGTCGTCGCCATCGAAGGCGAGCTCGGCCGCGACCGGCTGGGGCTCGACCCGGCGACGTACGCGCGGCTGCGTGACGAGGTCGACGTCGTGATCGGCAACGGCGCGCTGGCCGTCTTCGACGCGCCGCTCGACCAGGCGGTGCAGACCAACGCGCTCGGGCCGCAGCGGCTGCTCGAGTTCGCTCGCGGGGCCACCAAGCGACCGTTCGTGGCCCACGTGTCCCCCTGCTACGTGAGCAACGTGGCCGGCCCCGTATTCGAGACGCACCTGCCGCCTGACTGGACGCCCAACGGACCCGACCGCGCCGACCCCTTCGACGTCGACCGCGAGGTCGAACGCCTGCTGGCGCACGTCGACCACGTCCGCAACGACCAGCTCGTCGCCGAGGGCCTGCGCTGGGCACGGAGGCGCGGCTGGAACGACACGTACACCTTCACCAAAGCGCTCGGCGAGCAGCTCTTCGTTCGCCACCGCGGCGACGTCCCCAGCCTGATCCTGCGCCCGGCGATCATCGAGAGCGCCCTGCGCACGCCCGCGCCGGGCTGGATCGAGGGCTACCGGATGATGGACCCGCTCATCGTCGGCTACGCCCGTGGCCAACTCAGCGAGTTCCCCGGCAACCCTGAGGCCGTCCTCGACGTCGTCCCGGTGGACGCGGTCGTCAACGCGCTGCTGATGGCCATCCCCTTCGCGCACGAGGGTGGCGGGCCCGACGTCTACCAGGTGGCGTCCAGCGCCGACAACCCGCTGCGCGTGAAGGCGTTCCGCGCGCTCGTCCAGGAGCACTACCGGCGCTCGCCTCTGCGCCGGACGGGCACCGGCGCCAACGGTGACCTGCCGGACCTGGCCATGCCGGAGTTGCGCCGCTTCCTGCGTCGCCTCGAACTCGGCTACCTACTGCCGGTGCGCGTGCTGGAGGCCGCGTACGGCCTCCTCGAGCATGCGGTCGCCGGCAGAGCGACCCATGGCCGAACAACCTCCGGTCGAGCGGAGTGGGTGCGGCGCCGCCGCTCCGCGCTCAGCGCACGCAAGGCGCGCCTCACGTGGTTGCACGGCATGGCCTCGATCTATGGCCCGTACGCTGAGGGGCGCTCACGTTTCCTGGCGTTCAACGTGCACCGCGCCTGGCGTGCCACGCCGGCGGAGGACCGCGCGGTGCTCCCCTTCGACGTGCGCGGCCTCGACTGGCGACGCTACGTGCAGGACGTCCACCTGCCCGGCGTCGAGCGCCACCTGCTGCGCATGGGCGAGCAACGCAGCGCGCCCGTCGCCATGGACGCTGCCCTCGAGGCGGACGACGCCGCGGCCGAGCGCAGCGCGTTCGGCCCCGCCACCGCGACCCCCGGTCCGCCCGCCGAGGCGAGCCGCGGCGGGCGCTCGAACTGGCGCGGCGCCGAGCAGGTCCTCGCGCTCACGCGCTCGGCGACCCCGGCGCAAGCGACATCGTGGACGACGCCGACGTACAAGCTCGTCACGCGCCGCGCCAGCCTGCTCGTGCTCCACCTCGCAGCGAGAGCGCGGCTCGAACTCGCCTGGGACGGGAGCGAGCGGCTGCCTGCGCGCGGCCCGTTCATCGTGGTGGCGAACCACACGAGCCACGTCGATACCGGCGTGCTGTTGGCAGCGATCGGGCCCCACGCGGGGCAGACGCATCCAAGCGCGGCGGCGGACTACTGGTTCCGCCGCCCCGCCGTCGCCTGGTTCCTCAGCGCCACCCTCGGCGGCGTGCCCTTCGAGCGGCAACGCCGCAACGTGGCCCGCGCCATCGCGCTGCCGGCGCAGGTGCTGCGCAACGGCCGCTCGCTGATCTTCTTCCCAGAAGGCACGCGCAGCCTCGATGGGACGCTGCGCCCGTTCCACAGCGCGCTGGGCCTGCTGGCCCTCGCGGCCAGCGCGCCGATCGTGCCCGCCCACATCACCGGCGCCGCCCAGGCGCTGCCGAAGGGGCGCGTCTGGATCCGCCACCATCCGGTGCACGTGCGCTTCGGGGAGCCGATCACGATCGAGCCGTACCTGCGGCGCCTGGACCGCACCAGCGTGGCCAGCGTCTCGAGGCGTCTGGCGAGCGATGCGCAGGCCGCGGTCGAGCAGCTCGCCCGCGGTAGCCTTCGAGCGGAGGAGGTCCAACCATGACGAGCCCTGACGCGCAGGAGCACGCGCAGGAGCACGCACAGGAGCACGCACAGCCGCCCACGCGTTCGCCCACGCGGCCGTCGCAGCGCGAGGTGGACGCGCGCCCCTACGACCCGGCGCCCGGGAGGCGCTACGCCCACCTGTGGGGGTACGACGACAGTGGCTTCGAGTTCGTCGACGCGCGCACGGTGCGCCTGACGGGCTCGCGCTACCCGCTCGCGGGCGCGCCGCTGCCGCACTTCATGCCGTTCGTAGAGGCGCTGCTCGGCGTGCCGGTTGGTCCGGAGCACGTCCAGGAGAGCGTGCCGCCCCCGGCGCTGCCAGCGCCGCAGCGCAACGAGGCGTTCGTCACGGAGCTTTCGCAGGCCGCGCCCGACCTCCGGCTGGAGGGCGACGACCAAGCCCGCCTGGTGCACAGCCACGGCCAGCTCAGCGTCGACGAGATCTACCGCCTGCTCGGCGGCATCGTCCCGAAGCGGCTCGTCGACCTGGTGGCGCACCCGAGCACCGAGGACGAAGTGCGCGCGTTGGTGCGGCTCGCCGACCAGCACGACGTGGTGCTCATCCCGTACGGCGGCGGCACGAACGTCTCCGGCGCGCTGGCGTGCCCCCCGAACGAGCGCCGCATGGTCGTGTCGGTCGACATGCGGGAGCTGAACCGGGTGCTCTCGATCGATCGCACCAACGGCTGGGTCGAGGTCGAGGCGGGCATCACCGGTAAGGACCTCGAGATCCGTCTCGAGGCCGAAGGGCTCACCACCGGCCACGTGCCCGACAGCGTCGAACTGGCCACCGTCGGTGGCTGCATCGCCACCAACGCCAGCGGCATGAAGAAGAACCGCTACGGCAACATCGAGGACCTGGTGCTCGACGCGGTCCTCGTGACGCCCCGCGGCGAGGTGCGCACGACGCCGGTGGTGCCGCGCAGGTCGACCGGCATCGAAGCGCAGCGCCTCGCCTTCGGGAGCGAGGGCGGCTTGGGCATCATCACGCGCGCCACGCTGCAGGTGTGGCCGCTCCCCGAGGTGCTCCGCTACGCCTCGCTCGTGTTCCCGGACTTCGCCGCTGGCGTGCGCTACCTGCAGGCCGTGCAAGCCGCCGGCGTGCGACCTGCGAGCATTCGCCTCACCAACAACACCGAGTTCCGCCTGGGCCAGGCGCTCGGCCGCGCCAAGCGCGGCGTCGGCGCGCTCACGTCGAAGCTCACGAAGTACTACGTCACGCGCGTCAAGGGCTTCGACCCGGAGCGCATGGTGGCCTGCACCGTCGTGATGGAAGGCAGCGCGGACGAGGTCCGCCAGCAGGCGCGCGGCCTGTTCGGTCTGCTGAAGGCCCACGGCGGGCTCTCGGGCGGGCCCGAGAACGGTCGCCGCGGCTTCGCGGTCACCTTCGCGATCGCCTACATCCGCGACTTCCTCAATACCCTCGGCATCTTCGGTGAGACGCTCGAGACCTCGGCGCCGTGGAGCCGCATCCACGCGATCACCGACGCCGTCGAGGCCGAGTTGCGTCGCATGTGCACCGAACGCGGCGTCGCCGGCACGCCCTACCTCTCGTACCGCCTCTCGCAGAGCTACCGCACGGGCGCGTGCATCTACTTCACGATGGGGTTCTGCGCGCGCGGCCTCGAGGACCCGGTCGCCACCTTCCACGAGGTCGAGCACCGCATCCGCGAGGTGATCCTCGAGCAGGGCGGTTCGCTCTCGCACCACCACGGCGTCGGCAAGATTCGCCAGGACTTCCTTCCCCGCGTGCACTCCGAGGCGTCGATCGAGTCCGTGCGGGCGCTCAAGCGGGCGCTCGACCCGAACGACGTGTTCGGCGTCGGCAACCACGTGTTCCACACGGACGACCCATCTGGCGAGGCCACGGAGCCGACCTCGCCACGCGCCCAGCATCGGCGCGGCACGACCAGGGCGCCTTGACGCAACCGCCCGCGCCGGGCGCCTTCGCGGACCGGGTCGTGCTCGTGGCCGGCGCCTCCTCGGGCGTGGGCGCGGCGCTCGCGCAGGCCTTCGCCGCCGCCGACGCCGACGTCGCCTTGTTCGCGCGCTCCGAGGCCGAGCTCGCACGCGTCGCCGAGGCCTGCCGCCAGGCGGGCCGCGAAGCGCTCGTGGTGCCAGGCGACGTCACGCGGCCGGACGACTGCGCCGCGCTGGTCGAGCGGACCGTGCACAGCTTCGGTCGCCTCGACACGGTCGTCGCGAGCGCTGGGCTGGGCATGTGGGCACGCTTCGATGAGCTCAGCGACACCGAGGTCCTACGGCAGCTCCTGGACGTCAACGTGCTCGGCGTCGCGAACGTGTTCCTGCCGGCTCTGCCGCACGTGCGCGCGAGCCGCGGGATGCTGGTGGCGATCTCGTCTGTGCAGGGCATGGTCGGCGTGCCGGGGCGCAGCGGCTACGCCGCCTCGAAGCACGCGCTCCAGGGCCTGTGCGACTCGCTCCGCCTCGAGCTGCGCGGCACGGGCGTGGAGGTGCTCACCGTCATGGCACACTGGGTGCGCGGCACCAACCTGCGCGCCCGAGCGCTCGGCCCGGACGGCGCGCCGCGCGGCACCGCCGCGGCGCACCGCAGCCGCAGTGCCATCGACCTCGACACGCTGACCCGCGCGGTGCTGGCCGCGGTGCGCCACCGCAAGCGGCGCGTGTTCGTCCCAGGCTACCTGCGCTACCTGCCCCTCCTGGCCCAGGTCGCTCCCGGCTTGGCCGATCGCATCGTGGTGCGGACCATGGCGCGGGAAGCGTCGACGGCGCCGCGCGGGTGACGTCTCCTGGCGAGGCCTGAGGGCACGGACGGCGGCGGCGCGGACAGCGATAGCAACGTCAAGGTGGCGCGACGGGCGGGGTCGACGTCGTCACGTGACCTGCGCTCGAGGCACCGCGGCATCCGGTCGTGCGCGGATCGGCACCTTGACCCGGCTGCGACGGCACCCGTACCCTTGAGAGCGGTGGCCTCGCCACCGACAGCGTGAAAGGAGCCGACGTTGCCAGCACCCACGACCGACGCCGACCGACCTCCGAGTCCGGCGCACCGTGACCCGTCCGCGACGACGCGGCGACCACTGCTGCCACGAGGCACCACCCTGATGTGATCTTGGGGCCTCTCGCACGGTTCGCGCCGCACGGCGTCGCACGACGAGAGGACGATCCCCATGGAGCACACCGACGTCGAGCGCCGCAACGCGCTCGTCCTGCCCCCCACCATTGAACGTTACATCCGCGATCGTTCGTGGGCCGGTCTGGCATCACGAGCCATCGAGTGGCCCAACGAGGAGCTCGTCGCGCCCGCGCTGGTCGACGCGCTGCACGACCTCGAGCCGCTCGATCGTGCGCTGTTCTTCCGGGCCCTCCCCAAGGACGTGGGTGCCGAGGTATTCGCGTACCTCGAGGGCGAGACCCGTGACGACCTGCTGAGGCGCCTCACCGACGCCGAGACCCGCGCGCTCTTGGCCGAGCTCAACCCCGACGACCGCACCAGCCTGCTGCACGAGCTGCCGGGCCGGGCTACGCAGCGGCTGCTCAACCTGCTCGACCCGGACGACCTGCGCGAGGCGCGCTCCCTGCTCGGTTTTCCCGAGGACAGCGTCGGGCGCCTGATGACGCCCGACTACCTGGCGGTGAAGCCGAACTGGAGCGTGCAGCGGGCGCTCGAGCACATCCGCAGCCGCGCCCAGGAGTCCGAGACGGCCAACGTGATCTACGTGGTCGACGACGGTTGGCGGCTCCTCGACGACATGCCGCTGCGCAGGCTCGTGATGGCCGACCCGGCGCAGCGCGTCGAGGAGATCATGGACCACACGCTGGTGCGGCTCTCCGCCACCGACGACCGCGAGGAGGCCGTGCGCAGCATGCAGCGCTACGACCGCGTGGCGCTGCCGGTGGTCGACAGCAGCGGCGTGCTGGTCGGGATCGTCACCGTCGACGACGTCTTCGACGTGGCGGAGGAGGAAGCGACCGAGGACTTCCACCGCGCCGGCGCGATGCTACCGCTGCGCACCTCGTACTGGGAGGCGACGAAGCGCGTGCTCTACCGCGCACGGATCGGCTGGCTGGCGGCGTTGGTGCTCGTCAACCTGGTCTCGTCGGGCGTGATCGCGGCCTTTGAAGAGGTACTCGAGGCCGTCGTGGCGCTCGCCTTCTTCATCCCGCTCATCATCGACACCGGCGGCAACGCCGGCTCGCAGTCGGCCACCATGATGATCCGCGCCATCAGCACCGGCGACGTCAAGGCGTCGCAGTGGTTCCGGGCGTTCTCGAAGGAACTCGTGATCGGTCTCGCGATCGGCGGCACCCTCGGCGTGCTGGGCATGCTGCTGGGCATCTTCCGCGGCGGCTTCGAGGTCGGCATCGTGGTCCTGCTCACGATGGTCACGATGCTCGTGCTCACGAACCTCGTGGGCGTGCTGCTGCCGTTCGTGCTGACCCGCCTGAAGCTCGACCCGGCCATCGCCAGCGGCCCGCTCATCACCTCGATCGCCGACGCGGTGGGGCTGCTCATCTACTTCTCGTTCGCGGTCCTGGTGCTGGGGCACACGATCGGCTGATCGGTTGCGTAGCGGACGGCTGGGCGACGCATCGGACCGGGCGTCTTGACACGCTGGCCACGGCGCTCTACACTAAAGCGCATTAGTTAAAGCGCCTTAGCCTTGATGCCTCGCCCCAAGGACGGATCGCGCCCGTGAGCAAGCGTCGCCCCCGCCAAGTCGATGTCGCCCGCCGCGCCGGCGTGTCGCCCGCGATCGTGTCGCTGGTCCTGAACGACAAGCTCGACGACAAGATCCGCATCAGCCCGCAGACGGTCGAGCGCG
>PXAU01000124.1 GCA_003567075.1 Trueperaceae bacterium | reverse complement strand
GTGCTGAGCACGCCCGAGGACATGCTCGATGCGCTCCGTGGCCGCCAGGTCTGGCTGGAGCACCCGGGGGGCTTCGTCACGCGCTACGCGCACCTCGCCGACATCCCGCCGGAGGTGGTCGTCGGCTCGCGGGTGGACCAGGGGCAGGTGATCGGGTTCACCGGCAACTCGGGCACGGAGGAGGCCGCCGACAACACCCAAGACGACCCGCACCCGCACGTCGAGATCTGGAGCGGCGACCGCTACCTGGGGCAGGGGCTCGAGCCGGCCGAGATCTTCGAGCTGGCGCGCCAGGTGTTCGGGAGCCGCGGGCTCCCGCCGCGCTGGGGGCCCTGAGCGCCGACGGCGCGGCAGCGCTGACTGGACGCGTCGAGGCCGGGTCGCGATGGCGCCCCGGCCTCATCGTCGGTCCTCGCTTGCGCGGCTGGGTTCAGCCGTGCTGCACCTCGACCTTGCGGACCTTGGCCTCGGCGGCCTTGGCCAGGCGCAGCGTGAGCATGCCGTCATCGACGTTGGCCGTCACGGCTTCGGTGTTGACGTTCGCGGGCAGGCGCACGGTGCGGGTGAAGGCGCCGCGCGGGATGGCCTGCAGCCAGTAGCGCCGCTGCTCGCCTTCGGGCAAACCCGGCAGGCTGGCGCGGATGGTGAGCTGACGCCCTTCGATGCTGATGTCGAGGTCTTCCGCCTGCACACCGGGCACGGCGAGCTCGATCACGAGCGCCTCGTCGGTCTCGTACAGGTCCATCGGGTAGAGGGCGTCCTCGCGGCTGCCGACGCTGCCGCCGAGGTCCTGGAAGAGCCGGTCGATGGCACTGAAGGGGTCGTCACCCATGGTCCAGCGGACGGGGGTGGCACGGCCGGTACGTACGAGCGTCATGGTGACCTCCTCGGGTTCGAAAGGATTGGCGGGCGCGCGTCACGCTCCGCCTTCACGACATGAATATAAAACCTGAGTCGAGGTGTGTCAAGTCTCTTGCGCCACAATGAGCGCCGCCTTGCGCCCCGTGGCGAACACGGTGGTGCGCGTCGTGGAGCGCTACCGGTGCACCGTGCAGGACGCCGGTGTCCCGCTCAGCCCCAGGCATGACGACCGGCACGGGCGCGACCTCACCGCACCCACCTATACTCACGGCGATGGAGCGCGAAGCCCCGGCAACCGACCGCAGCCGGCTCGAACGCAGCGAGACGCTGACGCTGCTCGCCGCCGTCGCCACGCTCGCGGCCGTCGCCCTGGCCTCCGTTCTCATCGTGCTGCGGCGCCACGCCGACGGTGACGCGGGCGTGGGCGACGCCCTGCACCTGCTCGCACTCGGGGCATTCGCACTAGCCTTCTTCCCGCTGGCGGGTCCGTGGCGCAGCGCCTGGCTCACGCGCTTCGCGCCGTGGGGCTTCGGCATCGCCACCGTGACGGCCGCGACCGCCGTCGCGACGCTGCCGATGAGCCTGGCGCCGGTGCTCTTCATCCTCACGACCGCGCTGGCCGCGCACCTGGCGCCACAGCGCCTCGCCGCCCTGCTCGTCGCCGGGCAGACGCTGGTGGTGTTCTTCAGCGCCGTGCGGGCTTTCCCCGAGCCCGTATCGGCACTGATCCAGGCCGTCGCCTACGGCGGCTTCCAGGTCTTCGTGCTGACCACCTCCCTGGCCCTCATCACCGAACGAACGCTGCGGCAGCACCTGGCGCTGGCCAACGCCGAGCTGAGCGGCGCGCGAGCGCTGCTCGAGTCGGCCTCGCGCCAGGGCGAGCGGCTGCGCATCGCGCGCGAGCTGCACGACCTCGTCGGCCATCACCTGACCGCGCTGTCGCTGCAGCTCGAAGTCGCCGACCACCTGGTGGAAGGCCGCGGCCGTGCGCCAGTCGAGCGCGCCCGCGCCATCGCGCGGCTGCTGCTCGCCGACGTCCGCGGCGTGGTCAGCGACCTGCGCGAACGCGACCTCGACCTGAGCGCGTTGCTGCGCGCCATGGTGGCCGAGCTGCCGCGACCGCGCGTCAGCCTCGACCTCCCCGAGAGCGTGGGGGTGGAGGATTCCGAACGCGCCCAGGTGGTGCTGCGCCTCGTCCAGGAAGCCCTCACCAACGCCGTGCGCCACGGCGACGCCGAGCACGTCTGGATCACCCTGCGGCGCGACGGCGAGGCGGTGCTGGTCGAGGCTCGCGACGACGGACGCGGTATCGATGTCATCCGCCCCGGCAACGGCCTGCGAGGCATGCGCGAACGCGTGGCCGCGGTCGGCGGTCAGCTCCAGCTCGCGAGCACACCCGGGGCCGGCTTCACCGTGCGGGCTCGGCTGCCGCTGGCAGGAGGGACGACATGACGCGGGTGTTGATCGTCGACGACCAGACCCTGGTGCGCCAAGGGATCCGCAGCCTGCTGGAGCTCGCCGAGGGTATCGAGGTGGTGGGCGAGGCCAGCGACGGCGTCGAGGCGCTCGCGTGCATCGAGGCGCTTTCCCCCGAGGTGGTGCTGCTCGACCTGCGCATGCCGCGGCTCGACGGCATCGGCGTACTCGAAGCCCTGCGCGAGCGCGCCGGCGCCCCGCCCTGCCTCATCCTCACCACCTTCGACGACGACGCCGCCGTGCTCGAGGGGCTGCGTGCCGGCGCCAAGGGGTACCTGCTCAAGGACGTCTCGCTCCTTCAACTGACCGAAGCGATCGAGGCCTTGGCGGAGGGCCGGACCATGATCACGCCGGCCCTCACCGAGCGGGCACTGCGCGGGCTGCAAGGGCTCCAGGGTCAACCGGACGGCTTCGCCGCGCCCGAGCCCCTCACCGAGCGCGAAACCGAGATCCTGCGCTTGATGGCGGGCGGCTACAGCAACAAGGAGATCGCGCGAGCCCTGGACGTCGCCGAAGGTACGGTCAAGAACCACGTCTCGAGCGTGCTCGGGAAGCTCGGCGTGCGCGACCGCACGCGCGCGGTACTCAAGGCGGTGGACCAGGGCCTGCTGTCGTGACCGCAGGCCACGGGTTCACTCCGGCAGCGTGAAGCCTGCCCGGTCGGACGAAGCGTAGTAGTCGTCGATCTCGCGACCGATGCCGCTGACATCGTCGACCACCTTGAACAAGTGCAGATCCTCCTCGGACACGGTGCCCGAGCGCACCAGGGTGCCCTGCAACCACTGCACCAGGCCGCGCCAGTACTCCACCCCCACCAGGAACACCGGGAACGGCGTCACCTTCTTCGTCTGCACCAGGGTGAGCGCCTCGAACAGCTCGTCGATGGTGCCGAAGCCGCCCGGGAACACCACGAAGGCGTTCGAGTACTTCACCAGCATCACCTTGCGCACGAAGAAGTAACGGAACTTGATCTCGTCGGTCTGGTACGCGTTCGGCGACTGCTCGTGCGGCAGGTCGACGTTCAGGCCGATCGAGCGGCCGCCCGCCTCGAGCGCCCCCTTGTTGCCCGCCTCCATGATGCCGGGCCCGCCGCCGGTGACCACCACGTACCCCTGCCTGGCGAGATCGCCCGCGAGCTTCTCCGCCTTGCGATAGTACGGGTCGTCCGAGCGCAGGCGGGCCGAGCCGAAGATGGTCACGGCCTTGCCGACGTTGGCCATCTCTTCGAACCCGAGGGCGAACTCGCCCAGAATCCGGAACATGCGCCAGCTGTCTTCGGCCAGCGTCTCGATCACGTACTGGCGGCCGTTGTCGTCGGGGATCATGCCCGTAGGTTAGCCCGCAGACTCGCCCTTGCCTGTGCGATGGTCCTCGCCCCCAACGGTCCCGTCGCGATCCAGGGCCGGCAGCAGCCCTGAGAGGTCGGACGCCACCACATCGGGACCGGCGGCGCGCAGGCGCACCGCATCGTGCGTGCCCCAGGTGACCGCATAGGTGCGCAGCCCGGCGGCCTTGCCGGCGCCGACGTCATGGGTGGTGTCGCCCACCATCCAGCGGCCATCGGCCCCGAGCGCGACCAGGGCCCGCTCGATCACGTCCGGGGCGGGCTTGTGCGCGAAGCCGTCGGTGCCCTGCACGTGGTCGAGCGCATCGTCGAGGCCCATCGCCGTCACCAGCCGCAGCGCCATGGGCGTCTGCTTGGTGGTGGCGACGGCGAGCGCGTAGCCGCGTTCGCGCAACGCGCCCAGCAGCACCTCCACGCCAGGGAAGGGCCGCGAGCGATTGGCCAGGTGCTCGGCGTAGTGACGCCGGTAGCCGGCCGCCAGGTCCCGCACGGCCGCCAGCGGCGCGAACAGGGCGTACATGGCCTCCAGCGGCAGCCCGACCTGCGCGCGCACCGCCGCCTCCGGCGGCGCCTCCAGGCCCAGCGCACCGAACGACCAGCGGAAGCTGAAGACGATGTCGGGCAGCGAATCGACCAGCGTCCCATCCAGATCGAACACGATCGCGGGCCGGCTCATGCGCGCAGGTACGCCACGGTCACCCCGTGGCCTCCCTCGTACGGCACCGCGTCCTCGAAACGCGTCACCAGCTTCTCCTCGCGCAGGTACTGCCGCACCGCGTCGCGCAGCGCACCCGTACCCTTGCCGTGCACGATCCGCACCGACGCGACCCTCAGCGCGTGCGCCTCGCGCAGGTAGTCGCGGATCCGCTCGATGGCGCCCTCCACCCGCTCGCCGCGCACGTTGAGCTCGCGTGGCACGCCGCCGCCGAGCGGCGCTGCGGGCGCCGCCGGCATCGCGGCCGCGCCGGCGGGGCCGCGTGGCGCCCGCGGCTTCGGCGTCACAGGCGTCACCTCGCGCCGCGGCACCTCCACCTTCAGCAGTCCGAGTTGCACCACCAACGTGTCGCCGCGCACCTCCTGGATGGGTCCCTCAGCGCCGTACGAGGCCACCCGTACCAGTGCTCCGGGCCGGATCGGGTCGCGCGCCACCGCCCCGCCGGGCCCGCGGCCGGGCGCAGCGCCGCCGCTCGCCGGCGCGGCCTTGCTGCGGGTCTCGCGCCGCAGCGCCTGCAGCGCCTCGAGCGCCTTGCCCCGTTGCTCGGGATCCTCGCGCGCACTGCGCCGCAAGGCCGTGGCGCGCTGCAGCGTGTCCTTCAGGAGAGCGTCGGCGCGTTCGGCGGCCTGCTCCAGCAGCTCGGCCTCGCGCTCCCGCAAGCCCTCGATCTGGTCGCGCAGCAGCGCTGCCTCGGCGCGCGCCTGCTCGCTGCTGGCGCGGGCCTCGTCGAGCTCGAGCTGCAGCGCCTCGCGCTGCCGCTCGAGCGTCTCCAGCAGCCGCTCCAAGCGCGCACCCTCGGGCCCCAGTAGCGTCTCGGCGCGATCCAGCAGCCCGGCGTCCAGCCCGATGCGGCGCGCGATCGCCAGCGCGTACGAGCGGCCCGGCTGGCCGATGGTGAGCTCGAAGGTCGGTGCCAGCGCGTCGACGTCGAAGCGCATGGCGGCGTTGCGGACGCCGCCCGTGCGCGAGGCGAACACCTTCAGGGGGGCCAAGTGCGTGGTCACCAGACCCACCGCTCGCCGCTCGACCAGCACCTCCAGGATCGCCTGCGACAAGGCCGCGCCCTCGTCGGGATCGGTGCCGGAACCAAGCTCGTCGATCAGCACCAGCGTGCCGGGCGCCGCCGCCTCGACGATGCGGCGCAGGTTGGTCAGGTGCGCGGCGTAGGTCGACAGGCTGGCCTCGATGCTCTGCTCGTCGCCGATGTCGGTGAGCAGCGCGGCCACGCGCGGGAGCCGCGCGCGCCGCGGCCGGCGACGGCCGCTGGCGTCACCGCCGGGCTCGGCGCCGCTGGCGCTGCCGGCCGCCACGTACAGGCCGGCGTGGGCCATCAGCACCGCCAACCCCAGCGTCTTGAGCAGCACCGTCTTGCCGCCGGCGTTCGGTCCCGTCACGACCATCAGTCGCTCGTCGCCGTCCTCGCCTGCCAGCAGCAGGTCGTTGGCCACGCAGGCCTCGATCAGCGGGTGACGGGCCGCCGGGAGCTGCACCGGCGCGCCCTCGGCCACCTCGGGGCGACTGAGCCACCACTCGCGCGCCAGCCGGGCCGAGGCCAGCGCCAGGTCGAGCTCGGCCAGCGCCGCCAACGTCGGTTCCAGACCCGGCTCGAAGGCGACGCGCTGGCCCAGGGCGATCAGGATGCGCCGCACCTCATCGCGCTCCTCGAACTCGAGTAGCGCCAGCTCGTTGTTCATGGCGACCACCGGCGCGGGCTCGACGAACACCGTCTGGCCCGAGTCGGAGGTGTCGACCACGATGCCCGGCACGCGCGCCTGGGAGGAGGCCTTGATGGGAATCACGTAGCGGTCTCGACGCAGCGTGATGATGGGGTCCTGCACGTGCTGCGAGTGCTGCGCCAGGAGCTGCGACAGGCGCTCCCGGATGCGACCGCGCAGGGGCTGCAGGCGCCGTCGGATCTCGCGCAGCTTGGGCGTGGCGTCGTCACGCACCTCGCCCTGCACGTCGAGCTGCTCCCGCACCAAGCGCAGCACCCCGTCGAAGCTCGACATCGCTTCGGCCAGCAGCCGCAACTGCGGCCGATCACCCTGCGCGATGGCTCGCCGCACGGTGGCGGCGGCGTCCATCGTGTAGGCGATCGACAGGATCTCGCGGCCGTCGAGCACGCCGCCCTCGCGCACCCGGTCGAGCAGCGGGCGCACGTCCTCGACCCCGCCCAGCGAGAGGTCGTCGCCGCGCAGCACCTCGTCGGTGCGCTCGAAGGCGAGCTCGCGCGCGCCGTCGTCGAGGTCCGGCGCCACCGTGCGCGCACGCTCGCGCCCGAGCGGCGTGGCTGCACGCTCCGCCAACGCCTCGATCACGCGATCGAAGGCGAGCTTCTCTAGGGTGGACGGCAGCACGTGCATGGCGTCGCGATGATACGCCGCCGCCGGCCTCGCGACCGGTCGCCGACCTACTTCGGGAGGCCTCGCCGAAGGACGCCGCACCTCATCACGCGCGACTTCATCAGGTGGGACCTCACCAGGCGCGGCCCGATCAGGCCTTGGCGTCACGCAAGGAGCCGTCGCTCGCCTGGGTGCCAGCGCTGTTCGGGCGACGCGGCGGGGTCAGCCGCAGCGCCACCACCGCCGCGATCAGGCAGGCCACGCCGGCGGGCATGAAGGCCCACTCCCAGGCCTGCAGGTCGCCCATGTAGCCGCCGAGGATCGGGCCCAGCAGGCCGCCCACACCGTAGGCCAGGAACACCCAGGGGTAGTTGGTGCCGACGTTGCGGTTGCCGAAGTAGTCCGCGGTGGCTGCCGGGAGGAGCGCGAAGTAGCCACCGTAGTTGAAGCCGATGATGGTGGCACCGATGTAGAGGCCGATCTCGCTGCCGGCGATGAAGAAGAACAGGATCATCATCACGCCCTGCAAGCCGCTCATGAGCGCGATTGACGCGCGCCGGCCGATCTTGTCGGAGATGTTGCCCCACAGGATGCGCCCGATCCCGTTGGCGAGGGCGTAGAACAGGCCCATCGCGGTCCCGGTCGCGAGCAGCGCGCCGGGTTCGGTGTACCCAGCAGCCATGAGGCTCTCCGAGCCGAACAACCGGATGATGCCGATGACCATGAGGCCCGCAGTGGACGCCACCAGGAACAGGAAGAACAGCATCCAGAACTGCGGGGTGGCCATCATCTCGCGCTCGGTGAAATCCACGCCGCCCGCGAGTTCCGACGCCTTGCCGGTCGGTGGCACCCACCCCGCCGGTTGGTAGCCCTCGGGCGGGTTGATGAGCACCAGCGAGCCGAGCGCGACCAACAGCGCGAACAGCACGCCGTACAGCAGGAAGATGTCGTTGACGCTCCAGCCCATGCCGTACAGGCCGTCCCAACCCGGCGTGAGGTTCACCGGACCGAACACGAAGCCCTCTGTCAGTTTGATCCAGATGAGCGCGCCGAAACCGAACCCCGCCACCGCCATGCCGCTGATGAGGCCCTTCATGTCGGGGAACCACTTCACCAGCGCCGCCAGCGGGCAGACGTACGCGATGCCGATGCCGGCACCGCCGAGCAAGCCGACCCCGAGCAGGATGCCCCAGAAGGAGGTGCCCGAGAACCCGGCGATCACGTACCCGAGCCCCAGCACCAAGCCGCCGATGAGCGCGACCTTGCGCGGCCCAGCCGCGCGCTGCCAGCGCCCCGCGAAGAGCGCCATGACGACGGCGAAGGTCGCCAACCCTACCGAGAAGATGATCTGCGTCTGGGCGCGCGTGAAGGCGTAGGGGTCGTCGGTCAGCGCGCTCGTGAAGGCCGACCAGGCGTAGATCGCGCCGAGGCACAACTGGATGAGGATGCCACCGGCGACGATCCACCAGCGGTTGAGGGTCCTTGGAACGCCGGCTGCGGACATGCGAGGGCTCCTTCAGCGAGGAACGGTCGGGCGGTCGCTGCGATGCTCGACCACAGGCACGGAACGACGCGCCGCCCCCGATGCACATGTCGAGGGGGGCGGCGCGTCGCGGAGGCCATTCGGATCAGGACTTGAGGTTCCCGGCTTCCTCCACCAGGTGATCGACCACCGAGGGATCGGCCAGCGTGCTGGTGTCGCCGAGCGCACCGGTGTCGCCCTCGGCGATCTTGCGCAGGATGCGGCGCATGATCTTGCCCGAGCGCGTCTTCGGCAGGCCTGGCGCCCACTGGATCACGT
>PXAU01000064.1 GCA_003567075.1 Trueperaceae bacterium | reverse complement strand
GCCGAGCACCGCCGGGAACGAGGAGAAGGGCGAGAGCCGCGGTGAGGTGGTGCCGAAGAGCAGCGCCAGGTCGGTGCCGCAGATCCCGGCGAGGCGCACGCGCACGCGGCGCCAGCCCTCGCGCGGTTCGGGTGGCTCTGCGTCCTCCAGGCGCAGCGGCGCCAGCCCCACCGGAGCGCGCTTGCCGAGCGCCCGGGCCAGCAGGAAGCGCGGCACGCTGGCGTGGTAGCGCAGCGCCGCTGCGCGCGCGGGCGCCGCGCTCACGTCATCGGCACCGTGGGGAGCAGCTTGCCGTCGATGCGGGCGAGGACGTCGTCGAGATCGGCGCCGGTCACGGTGAGGCCGTGGTTCTTGAGCCCCACCACGGCGCGTGCCGGTTCGTCGGCCTGACGGATCTTCTCCGCCACCGCCTCGCCGAGCTGGTAGGTGCCGCAGGGGTACGTGAACTCGGTCGACGCGACCCCGTCCATCCAGGCGTGCACGTGGATGATGGCGCCCACCTCGGGGTGCTCGCGGTAGATGAGCCAGTGCTCGATCGCGTCGACCGAGACGCGCCGCGGTTCGACCTCGGGCGGGACCGACAGGCGCATGGCGTTCGCCTCCGCGTCGTAGTCCGTGACCAGCAAGATGTCGCGACCCACGGTCTCGAGCTTGGCCTTGTCGACGCCGGACGCCGACATCCAGAAGCGCCTCGCGTCCTTGCGCGCCGAGAGGTTGCCGTAGGAGAGGCCGCCGATGCCGTAGAGACGCTTCACGTGCCGCAGGTCGCGCTCGGTGAGGAACTCCTCGAGCGGGAACGGCGCCGGCAGCAGGTCCCACTCGGCCAGGCGCTGGCCAGCCGCGGCCAGCGCGGCCGTGTGCTCGTCGCCGTCCCATAGCTCGCGTTCCAAGTCGGGCTCGAAGTGGTTGTCGATCACCAGGACCGACGACGCGGTCGGCTCGATGCGCGTCACCAACCGCTCCACGAGGTCGGGCCCGTCGGCTTCGACCACGTGCCCCATCTCGAGCGTGACCAGATGCACGGCTCCTGGCACCTGCACCAGCAGCATGTTCGACAGCGAGCGCACCAGGTAGGGATAGAGCGTGCGCACGTCGACGCCGTCGCTGCTCGGGAGGGCCAGGAGCGAGAGCACGAAGGTCGCTTGCGCCTTGCGCCGGAAGGGTGTCGGTTCCTCGGGCGTCACGTGGTTGAGCACCAGGCGCGCGTCCGGCGCTTCGTCGCGGAGGTCGTAGCCGGCGGCGACGAGGCGCTCGAGCAACGCGCCTGACAGCGGCCCGAGGCCGTCCTGCGGAGCACCGTGCGCCACGATGACCGGCCGGTCGGCCGTGGCGCTCGATGCGGGCATTGCCTGCGGTGATGAATGAGGATGCATGAACGACCTCCTGCCGTGGGCGAGGTGGGGTGCGGGTGGCCCGAGGGTAGCAGGTCGCGCGCCGCTGCTCCGCTCGTCGGGTCCCGTGCGCCTCGGTCACCTCTGGTCTCGGACGCCGCGCGCCGCGGCCTGCGAACGCGCCACGTCCGCGCGGGGGCACGTGTCCGGCCGGCATCCGTTAGCCTGGGAAGGCGTTGGCCCGATCGGGCCACGCGAGCGAGGTGAAGCACGGTGACGCGACACGAACCTGGACTCGGCACCGTCGTCGCGGTTCGCGGCGGCGTCGTCGACGCCGCCTTCCCTGACGACCTGCCGCCACTGCACCACTTGCTGCTGGCCGGCGAGGACGGGGCGGTGCGGCTCGAGGTGCTGACGCAGCTCGACCACCACACGGTGCGCTGCGTGGCCTCGACCCCCGTTCAGGGCCTGGCCCGCGGCGACGCCGTGCGCGACACCGGCGCGCTGCTGCAGGTGCCGGTGGGGCCGGAGGGGCTGGGGCGGGTCTTCAACGTCTTCGGTGAGACCATCGACGAAGGCGAGCCGCTGACCGGCATGCGCACCAACGCCATCTTGCAGCCGCCGCCACGGCTCGAGCGGCAGGCCGTGAGCAGCGAGGTGCTCGAGACCGGCATCAAGGCCATCGACGTCCTGTCACCGCTCGAGCGCGGCGGCAAGGCCGGCCTGTTCGGCGGCGCCGGCGTGGGCAAGACGGTGCTGATCGCCGAGCTGATCCACCACATGGCCGCGCGCCACCACGGCGTGAGCCTGTTCTGCGGCATCGGCGAGCGCTCGCGTGAGGCCGAAGAACTGGTGCGCGACGTCCGCGAGGCGGGCGTGGCCGACCACACGGTGCTGGTGTTCGGGCAGATGAACGAGCCGCCCGGCGCGCGCTTCCGGGTGGGCCACACGGCGCTCACGATGGCCGAGTACTTCCGCGACGAGGCCAAGCAGGACGTCCTCATCCTGATCGACAACGTCTTCCGTTTCGTGCAGGCCGGCTCCGAGGTGTCGGGCCTGATGGGACGGCTGTCGTCGAGCATGGGGTACCAGCCGACCATGGCCACCGAGCTGGCCGAGCTGCAAGAACGCATCACCAGCACCGCCGGCGCCGCCATCACGGCGGTGCAGGCGGTCTACGTGCCGGCCGACGACTTCACCGACCCGGCGGTGGTGCACACCTTCGGGCACCTCTCCGCCAGCGTGGTGCTCTCCCGCGAGCGCGCCGCGCAGGGCCTCTACCCGGCCATCGACCCGTTGCGCTCGGCCTCGTCCATGCTCACCCCGATCGCGGTGGGCGAGCGGCACGAGCGCCTGGCGCGCGACGTGCGGCAGACGTTGGCGGTGTACGAGGACCTCAAGGACATCATCGCCATGCTCGGCCTCGAGGAGCTCTCCGAGGAGGACCAGCGCGTGGTGGGCCGCGCCCGCCGACTCGAGCGTTACCTCACGCAACCCTTCTACGTCACCGAGCAGTTCACCGGCCAGAGCGGCACGCTCGTGCCGCTCGCACGGGCGCTCGATGACTGTGAGCGGATCCTCGGCGACGAGTTCGCCGACGTGCCGGAGGGCCGGCTCTACATGATCGGCTCGCTGGAGGACGTGGCATGAGCGTGCCCGGCCGGGCGTCTGCCGAGCGCGCTGCGGGCGCCGCGCCGCCCGAGGGTCGCGACGTGGGAGGCGCCAAGGACACGTCGGCGCATGACGGTGCCGGTCGGACGCTGCGGCTGCTGCTCACGGTGCCCACCGAGGTCCTCATCGACCGGCCCGTCGTGAAGGTGGTGGCCACGGGCGCCGAAGGCAGCTTCTGCCTGCTGCCACGCCATCTCGACCTGGCCAGCGTGCTGGTGCCCGGCCTGCTGACCTTCACCAGCGCCGACGGGACGGAGAGCGTGGTCGCCACCGACCACGGCGTGCTCGTGAAGGTCGGTGACGACGTGCGCGTCGCCTGCCAGCGGGCGCTCGAAGCCAGCGACGAGCTGGAGGCCGAGCGCGCCGTGCGCGAGCGCTTCCACGCCAGCAGCGAGCGCGAGAAGCGGGCCCGGGCCGCCCTGGCGCGCCTCGAGGGCGACGTGGTGCGGCGCTTAGGACGCCTGCGGGAGCGCTATGGCGCCTGAACGCCAGCCCAAGCGCGACGCGCCGCGCGCGGAACGCGAACGCACGGAGGCGCGCCAGACCGAGGTGACCCGCTCGGGGACGCCACGGGCCGACCCGGCCCGCGCCGACCCGGCCCGCGCCGACCCGGCCCGCGCCGACCCGGCCCGCGCCGAACGCGACGCGATGGCACGCGCGGTCGCGCGCCAAGGCGAGCGCCGCGAACGCTCCCGGCGCGAGGGGCGGCATGGCATCGGCTACGGCCTGGGCATGTTCGGCCTGATCGGTTGGTCGGTCGCCATCCCGACCCTGCTCGGGATCGCTTTGGGCGTCTGGATCGACAGAGCCACCAACTCGCCCTACTCCTGGACGCTCATGCTGATGATCGCAGGGGTTGCGCTGGGGGGCTTCAACGCCTGGTACTGGTTACGAAAGGAGGCCGGTCTCGATGACGACGAGGGCTGAACCGCGGTCCGGCGGGTGCAGCTCGTGAACGCTGTCGTCGCGTTGCTCGCGCTGCTGTTGGGCGCCGCGCTCGGTGGGCTCTACTTCGCCGGCTTGTGGTGGACGCTGGCGCGGCTCGATCGCTGGCGCCGACCGGCGCTGGCGCTGGCCGTGTCGTTCCTGGTGCGGGCCGTGCCAACGCTGGCCGCGTTCGTGCTGCTCGCGCGCGCGGGCCCGCTGCCGCTGGCCGCCTCGCTGGCGGGCTTCCTGCTGGCGCGCTTCGCCCTGTCGGCCTGGTTGCGGCCGACCAACCCCGCCAGTCCAGCCCCGCCGGGTGGGCGCGAGGCGCGCGCCGCGCGCGCCACCGAGGGCGAACAGCGTCCCGGCGACGGCCCCGTAGGGGGTGTGGCATGACCCTCAGTCCCGACGAGATCGCCGTCTTCACGATCGGTCCATGGACGGTGAGCGCCACCATCATCTACACCTGGGTGGTGATGGTGCTGCTGGTGGGCGTGAGCTGGTTCGTGACGCGCGGGCTCACGGCCGGCGCCCAGGTCGGTCGCGGGCAGAACGTGCTCGAAGCGGTCGTGACGTTCCTGCTCGACCAGATCCGCGAGGTCACGAACCAGGACCCCGAACCGTACCTGCCGTTCGTAGGGACGCTGTTCCTGTTCATCGTGACCGCCAACGTGCTGGCGATCGTGCCGGGATTCCAGCCGCCCACCGGCTCGCTCACCACCGCGGGGGCGCTGGCGCTGTGCGTGTTCGTGGCGGTGCCGGCGTTCGGGATCGCCAAGCTCGGTCTGCGGTCGTACCTGGCGAACTACCTGCGACCCACCCCCTTCCTGCTGCCGTTCACCATCATCGGCGAGCTGTCGCGCACGCTGGCGTTGGCGGTGCGCCTGTTCGGCAACATGATGAGCGGCAGCGTCATCGTGGCCATCCTGCTGTCGGTGGCGCCGCTCCTGTTCCCCGTCGTCATGCAGGCCTTCGGGCTGCTGATCGGCGTCATCCAGGCGTACATCTTCGCGATCCTAGCGATCGTCTACATCGCGTCGGGCACGGAGCTGCAAGAGCGCCGTGCGCGCACGCAGGAGGAGGCTCACACGTGAGCGACTTGGGTCTCATCGGCATGGCATCGATCCTCATCGCTGGCCTCACCGTCGCGATCGGCTCCATCGGCCCAGCCCTGGGTCAGGGCCGGGCGTTGGCGCAGGCGCTGCAGGCCATCGCGCAGCAGCCCGACGAGGCCAACACCATCACCCGGACCCTGTTCGTGGGCCTGGCGATGGTCGAGTCGACCGCCATCTACTGCTTCGTGATCGCGCTCATCGTGATCTTCGCAAACCCCTTCTGGGGCGCCGTCAGCGGCTAGGAGGAGGTGCGGCATGGCGATCGACGGGTTCACCCTGGTCGCCCAGATCGTCAACTTCGTCCTGCTGCTGGTGCTGCTGCGGGCGTTCCTGTACCGGCCGATCAAGCGCGTCATGGCCGAGCGGGAACGGCGCATCGCCGAGGAACACGCCGCAGCGGAGCGTGCCCGCACGGAGGCTGAGGCGCGGGTAGCGGAGCTGCAGCGCGAACGCGAGGACCTCGAGCGCCACCGGCGTGAGCGCCTGGCCGAGATCGAGCGCGAGGCCGAGGCCGAGCGCGAGCGGCACCTGCGTGAGGCGCGTGCCGAAGCCGAGGCCGCGCGTACCGCCTGGCGCGAGGCGCTGGCGCGCGAGCAGACGGACCTCGCCGACACCGTTCGCCAGCAGGTGGCCAGCGTCCTCGCCGATGCGCTCCGGCGCGGCTGGCGTGAACTCGCCGACGACGACCTGGAGGCGCGGGCGGTGCGACGCTTCGCGCAGCGGCTGCACGATCTTGACGACACCACCCGCGCGGACCTCGTCGCGGCGGTGCGAGACGGCCACCTCACGTTCGCGACCGCGTTCGAGTCGTCCGAGGAACAGCGCGAGGCGCTGCTCGCGGCGGTCCGCGAGGCGGTTGGCCGGGCGGGCGCCACGACGGCTGCGGGCGGCGGCAGGAAACAGGCGCGAGCGGCTGACGCCGAGCGAGCCCCCGACGACGCACGAGCGCTGGACGCGCGCTTCGTGCGCGATCCCGACCTGCTCGCCGGCGTGGCGCTGCGTGCGGGCGACGTGCGGATCGGCTGGTCGGCCCGCGCGCAGGTCGAGGACCTGGAGCGGGCCTGGCGCGATGCGAGCCCCGAAGGTACCAGCGCCGCGGGCGCCACCGCCGCGGGCGCCAGCGCCGCGGGCACCGGCGGCACATGAGCGCGCGCGAGCGCCGCCCTGGGGCGGCTCCACCGCCGGACCCCCACACGGCTGCGGCCGAGGCGCCGGCCGCTCTCGGCGACACCGTGGCCCACGAGCTCGAGCGCTTGTCCGGCCTCACGAGCGCATGGCGCCCGGAGCTGGCGATCGACGAGCTCGGCGTGGTGGCGTCGGTCGGTGGTGGCATCGCCTCGGTGCGCGGCCTGCCGCGCGTGCGTGCCGACGAGGTGGTGCGCTTCGCTGGCGGCGAGGAAGGGCTCGCGCTCGACTTGCGAAAGGACGACGTCGGCGTGGTGCTGCTGTCCTCCGACGCCGGCATCGGCGCCGGCGCCGAGGTCACCCGGACGGGTCGCGTGCTCGACGTGCCGGTGGGCGAGGCGCTGCTCGGGCGCGTGATCGACCCGCTCGGCCGGCCGCGCGACGACGCGGGACCGGTCGCGACGAGCCGACGCCTCCCGGTGGAGCGGCCCGCGACGCCCATCTTCGGGCGCGAGGCCGTGCGCACCCCGCTGAAGACCGGCATGAAGGTGGTCGACGCGCTCTTCCCGATCGGGCGCGGCCAGCGCGAGCTGATCGTGGGCGACCGCCAGACCGGCAAGACCACGCTCGCGCTGACCACCGTGCTCGCCCAGGCCGACACCGGCGTGCGCTGCGTGGTATGCGCGATCGGCCAGCGCGGCTCCGAGACCGCCCGCTGGCTCACCGATCTGCGCCAGCGCGGCGCCATGGAGTACACGTGCGTGGTCGTGGCGGGCAGCCACGAGCCGCCCGGCGTGCGCTACGTGGCCCCGTACGCGGCCACGTCGATCGCCGAGGCCTGGATGGAGGACGGGCACGACGTGCTGATCGTGTACGACGATCTCACGCAGCATGCCCGCGCTTACCGCGAGTTGTCGCTGCTGCTGCGCCGCCCGCCCGGCCGTGAGGCCTACCCCGGCGACATCTTCTACCTCCACGCGCGCCTGCTCGAGCGCTCCACGCAGGTGCGCGGCGGCGGCTCGCTGAGCGCGTTGCCGATCATCGAGACCCAAGCCCAGGATCTCTCGGCCTACATCCCCACCAACGTCATCTCCATCACCGACGGCCAGCTCTACCTGTCGCCGGGCCTGGCGGCGCGCGGGATCCTGCCAGCGGTCGACGTGGGTCGTTCCGTGTCGCGCGTCGGCGGCAAGGCGCAGAGCGCCGGCTACCGCGCCGTGGCGGGCGACCTGCGGCTCTCGTACGCGCAGTTCGAGGAGCTCGAGGACTTCTCCCGCTTCGGCACCGAACTCGATGCCGACACCCGCCGAGCGATCACGCGCGGCCGCCGCGTGCGCGTCGTGCTCACCCAGGGCCCCTACGACACGATGCCGGTGGGCGAGCAGTTGTCCGCGCTGCTCGCCGTCGCCAGCGGCGCCCTCGACGACGTACCGGTCGAGAAGGTGCGGGCAGTCGAAGCGGCGCTGCGCGCTCGTGCGCGCGACGAGGCCGGGGACGTCCTGGCCCGGCTCGACGCGGGCGAGGCGCTGACCGACGAGGACCGCGAACGCCTGACGGCGCTGGCTCGCGACGTGGCGCGCAGCGTCGGGGGTGACGTGCATGGCGACGCCTGAGACGCTGCGGCGTCGGATCCAGAGCACCGAGACGCTGCGCAAGGTGGTGCAGACCATGAAGGCGCTGGCGACGGTGCGCATCGCGCAGGTACGGCGCGCGGTGGTGGCGCTCGACGAGTCGGTCGCCACCCTCGAGCTCGCCTTCCAGGTGCTGCTGCAGCGGCAGCCGGAGTTGGCCGACGTGCTGCTGCCGCGCGGCTCGGACGCCTGGGGCGCGGTGCTGTTCGGCTCCGACCACGGTCTGTGCGGACCCTTCAACGACCGCCTGGCCCGCTTCGCCGCGGACCGCTTTGATGCGCTCGAGGAAGGCGGGGGAGCACCGCGGATCATGGTGGCCGGGAAGCGCTTGCGGCCCCGCCTGGCGCAGCTCGGCTACGGCGTCGAGCGCTCGCTGCCGCTGCCGGGCACGATGGACGCCACCGAGGACGCCGTGGCGGAGGTGGTGGCGCAGGTGCAGGCGTGGCAGTACGAGCACGAGGTGGAGCGCGTGTTCGTCATCCACCATCAACCGACGACCGGGGTGCAGTACGAGCCGATCGAACTGCAACTCCTCCCGATCGACCTCGCTTGGTTGCGCTCGCTGCGGGAGCGCGAGTGGCCCTCGCCGCGGCTGCCGATGACCGGGGTGGATGGCCGGCTGCTCGTGGAGAGCCTGGTCCGGCAGCACCTCGCGCACGTGCTGGTGCGCGCCTTCGCGGCCTCGCAGGCGGCGGAGAACGCGGCACGGCTGGCGGCCATGGAGGCCGCTGAGCGCAACGTCGACGACCGACTGACGCAGCT
>PXAU01000020.1 GCA_003567075.1 Trueperaceae bacterium | reverse complement strand
CTCGCGCGGCCGAGACCCGAGCGGCGTACGCCGCCGCCCCCAGCGTGAGGCGGCGCCCCTTCCTGGTCGGTAGGGCGCCGCCCGTTCCCTCATCTGGCGCTTCAGGTCCCGTCAGGGACGCGCGCGTTCACTCGAGCTCGAGTTCACCGCGCCGTTCGAGCACGTCGGCTGGGGTCCAACCCAGGTCGCGCTGCTCGGCCACATCCTCGACCTCGAAGGGGACGAAGGCGTCACCCAACTCGTCGGCATCGCCCCACTCGGTGAGCGTGTGGTTCAGCAACGCGGCGATCTCCGCGTCCGAGAGCTGTGGCAAGGCCATCATCACGCCGTTGTAGGTGGTGCCCTGCACCACGATCTCGCCCTGCAGCCCGTAGATGACCAGCTGCACCAGGTAGGCCGGGTCGGCGGCGTAGAGATCGCCGACGTGACCGGCGACGGGCGGGAAGGCGCCGGGCACGCCCGCACCGGTGGCCTGGTGGCAGGCCATGCAGTGCGCGGTGTACACCGCGCCGCCGTCGACCTCGGCCACCAGGTCGGGATCTGGCGCCGCCTCGGTCGGTGCGGGACGGGCGAAAGCGAGGCCGACGCCGCGCTCCACCACGAGCTGCATGGCGTGGTCGATGTCGATGCGCGCGGCGCCGTTCTCGAGCAGTTCGAAACCCGTAAGACGGGCCTCGGCCTCGGCCAACAGCGCCTGGTGCTGGCTGTCGTCCAGCGCTTGGTACTGGCCTTGGGGGCGCAGCGTGATCATGAGCAGCAGCACCAGGATCACCGCTACCATGCCGACGCTGCCGAGCAGGAAGGCGCGCTTGACGGCGCTCTCGCTCACGATGTACTGGCGGGTGGGTTGATCAGGCATGCCGGACCTCCGTCGTCGTGCCGCTGGTCGCCACGCCGCCCGCGGGGCTGGGGTGCGGGGCGGCGTGCGCCGGCACGGGTGGGTGCTTCAGCCGCGGGTCGTTCGCGGGGATGAGGCTCCTGGAGGCCAAGCTCCGAAGCACGAAGGCGAGCCAGACCCCGCCCAGCCCCAGGAACAGCAGGACGTCGCCGGCCAGCGGCAATCCCGTGCGCCCGACCTCGGGCGCGACGTACCAGTAGACGTGCAGCGCCTGGTTCAGCAGCGCCCACCCGGCCATGAACGCGAGTGCCGAGCGCTTGCGCTTCACCCAGCGCGACAGCAGGATCAGGAAGGGCATGGCGAAGCCGGCCACGGCCAGGTAGATGCCCAGGCCGCGCCACGGTTCCACGTCGAAACGCAGCACGTAGAAGGTGTTGGTTTCGACGATGTTGTTCGACCACTGGATGATCAACTGGCTGACGTTGACGTACGCCCAGAACATGATGAAGGCCATGAGGAAGTTGCCCAGGTCCTGCAGGCGTTTCCAGGTGAGCAGTTGGTCGACCTTGGCGTCGCGCTGGGCCAACCAGACGGTGGCCAGGATGACGAGCGCCATGGCGCTGATCGCCTGGCCGATCATGAAGATGAGGCCGTAGATGCCCGACCACCACTCGGGCGTGAGCGACATGCCCCAGTCGATGGCGGCCAGCGTCATCGCGATCACGTACACGACGATGGCCGGCCCGCCGACCGTGCGCATGCGGTACCCGAGCCGGCCCGCCTCGGCCGGGCGTTCGTCCTGCTGACGGCCGGTACGCAGGAAGAACCATGCGACGGCGATCCAGGCAAGGAAGTAGAGCACGCCGCGGGCGATGAACCAGGGCGTGTTGAGGTACCCCGCCTTGAACTCGACCAACGGGTGCGCCGCGACGTAGACCGGGTCGGCCCAGGGGTAGAGCGCCTCGATGCCGAACAGGAGCGGCACGAAGAACAGCGCGGTGAGCGGCAGGGCGGCCACCATCGCCTCGAGCGGGCGCCGGATCAACGCGCCCCACGAGCCGCCGGCCATGTGGTTCACGGCCAGCAGCACCAGCGCGCCGAGCGAAAGGCCAGTCCAGAACAGGAACGCCATCAGGTAGGCGCCGAAGAAGGTGCTGCCGGTGGTGCCGATGAGGAGCCCGGCCAGTAGGCCGATCACACCCAGCGCCAGCGCCACCACGACCGGTTTCGACACGGAGAGGGAAGGGTTCATCGCGGCAGGCTCCCTTCGCTGTCCCCGAGCTCGAGCGCGCGCCGCACCTCGGCGGGCACGTCGTCGATGCTGGCGTTCTGCGACAACTGTAGCGCCTTGACGTAGGCGGCGATGGCCCAGCGGTCCTCGGGTGGGATGCGGCTGGCGTAGCTGTACATGCGACCGAAGCCGTTGGTCATGGCGCTGAAGTAGTACCCGACCGAAGCGTCGAGCAGGCGCGGCTCGTTGAACGAGGCGGGTTGCGGGAAGCCGCGGCGCACGATCATGCCGTCGCCCTCACCAGTGTAGCCGTGGCACATGGCGCAGAATATGTCGTAACGCTCCTGGCCGCGCAGCAGCAGTTCGTAGCTGAGCTCGATCGGCAGCTCGGTGACGAGACCGCCGGCGTCCTGCCCGGTGAAGAAGACCGGGTCGATGCCGCCGCGCTCGCGCGAGACGGTGCCCTCGAGCAGCGGGCGACTGCCCGAGCCGTCGGCGAAGAAGGGGCTCGGCTGCAGCGTGCCTACCTTGGGCTGCTCGGCCATGTTGCGGCCGCAGCCCACGAGCAGCAGCCCGAGCGCCAGGACGGCGACCAGCCAGCGAGCGTCGCGGTGGGTGCGTCGCGTCATCGCGCCACCTCCGTCACGGCGAGCGGCCCGGTGTCTTCGAGGAAGGCGCGGGTGGCGCGGCGCTCGAAGCTGGGGTCTTCGGCCTCGATGCACAGGAAGAAGCGATCACGCGTGGCGCGTTCGAAACCGGGGGTGTTGAAGATCGCGTGGTACGGACGAGGCAGGCCGTTGCGCACCAGCATGCCGAAGGCCGCCGTGAGCGCCGACAGGAGCACCGTGACCTCGAACGTGATCACGATGAAGTTGGGCCAGGAGTGCAGCGGACGCCCACCGATGTTGAGGGGGTAGAACTCCACGGTGGCGTACCACTGCATGAAGTAGCCCAGGAAGGCACCTGCCAGCGCGGCCGCCAACACCAGGTAGCCGAGCTTGCTGGGCGGCTGACCGATCGCCTCGTCCAGACCCTCGACCGGGTAGGGGCTGTAGGCGTCCATGACGCGGTAGCCGGCCTGCTTCGCGGCGGTGGCCGCGGCGAGCACCTGCTCGGGGCTGGCGTACTCGGCAGCCAGGCCGTGGAGCGGGGCATCCGCGGCGGGGGTCCCGGCGGTCGGCGCGCCGCTTGCGACGTCGCTCATGCCTCGGCCTCCTCTCCGTAGTACTCGCGCCGGATGCGCTCATAGTAGTCCGAGCCGTGGTGCGCGTCGTGGTGCGCCAACTCCTTCATCTCGGTGGTCGCGACCGCGGGCAGGAGCCGGAGGAACAGGAAGAACAGCGTCCCGAACAAGCCGAAACTGCCGGCGTAGAGCGCCCAGTCCCAGAAGGTGGGGGTGTAGTTGAACCATGCGCTCGGCAGGAAGTCCTTGGTGAGCGAGACCACCACGATCACGAAGCGCTCCAGCCACATGCCGATCGACACGAACACCGAGATCACGAACAGCGCCAGCGGGTTCTGGCGCACGCTGCGGAACCAGAGCGGCTGGATGGCGACGAAGTTGCACAGGATCAGCAGCCAGAAGGCCCACCAGTGATCGGCGCCGAGGACACGGTTGTAGGCCATGTAGACCTCGAACTCGACGCCCGAGTACCAGGCCATGAAGATCTCGATGCCGTAGCCGTACACCACGATGAGACCCGTGCCCAGCAGCAGCTTGGCGGCGTTGTCGAGGTGGCGAACGGTGATGACGTTGCGCAGGTGGAAGGCGCGCCGCAGCGGTATCGCCAGGATCAGCACCATCGCGAAGCCGGCGAAGACCGCGCCGGCGACGAAGTAGGGCGGCATGATGGTGTTGTTCCAGCCCGGCAGCTGCGACACGGCGAAGTCCATGGCGATGGTGCTGTGCACCGAGAGCACCAACGGGAACGACAGCGCCGCCAACAACAGGTAGGCGCGCATGTACCGCGTCCAGGCCCGCGCCGAGCCGTTCCAGCCGAGCGCCAGGCTGCCGTAGAGCAGCTTCTGGAAGCGGCTCTTGGCGCTGTCGCGCAGCGTCGCCAGGTCGGGGATCAGGCCGATGTACCAGAACACCACCGACACCGTGGCGTAGGCCGTGATGGCGAAGACGTCCCACGTCAGCGGGCTGCGGAACTGCGGGAACATCCCGAACGTGTTGGGGTAGGGCATGAGCCAGTAGAAGACCCAAGGCCGACCCAGGTGCAAGATGGGGTAGAGGCCGGCGCAGACAACCGCGAAGATGGTCATCGCCTCGGCGAAGCGGTTGATGGAGGTGCGCCAGGGTTGCCGGAAGATCAGCAGCGCCGCCGAGATCAGCGTGCCGGCGTGGCCGATGCCGATCCACCACACGAAGTTGATGATCGGCATGGCCCAGGCGACCGGCTGGTTGTTCCCGAAGATGCCGACGCCCGAAGTGATCAGGTGCACCACCGAGAGCAGGTACAGCCCCAGCAACAGCGCGCTGATGCTGAAGCCGGCCCACCACCAGGCGGGCGTCCGACCCGACAGGACCGGAGTGTTGACGGTGTCGTCCAGGACCGTCGGCGTCTGGCCGGGGCCGAGGACGCGGGTGGTCTCGACGACGCGCGAACCGGTCGTGACCGCCATCAGGCACCCCCGTTCGGGTCGAGCGCAGGATGCGGGTTGCTCACCCGCGCCAGGTAGGTGGTGCGCGGCACGGTGTTCAGCTCCTCGAGCAGGGCGAAGTCGAGCACCGAGCGCTTGGCTTGGCTGACGCTGCTGCGCTCGTCGGCGAGGTCACCGAACACGATGGCTTCGGTGGGGCAGGCGCTCTGGCAGGCGGTGACGACCTCGCCGTCGCGGATGCGGCGCCCCTCGTTGCCCGCTTGGATCCGTGCGGCGTTGATGCGTTGGGTGCAGTAGGTGCACTTCTCCATCACGCCGCGGCTGCGCACGGTCACCTCGGGGTTGTTGGCCAGCGACAACTCGCTGGCGTTGGTGGAGAGCTCGGCGTACTGCAGGTAGTTGAAGCGACGCACCTTGTAGGGGCAGTTGTTGGCGCAGTAGCGGGTGCCGACGCAGCGGTTGTAGACCATCACGTTGAGGCCCTCGCTGTCGTGCACGGTAGCGGCCACCGGGCAGACCGGCTCGCAGGGCGCCTTCTCGCAGTGCTGGCAGGCCATCGGCATGTGGTAGAAGGCCGGATCGTCGAGGCCGCCATGGTGGTAGGTGTCGACGCGGATCCAGTGCATCTCGCGCCCGACGAGCACCTGGTCCTTGCCCACGATCGGGATGTTGTTCTCGGACTGGCAGGCGGTGACGCAGGCGTTGCAGCCGGTGCACACGGTCATGTCGATGACCATGCCCCATTGGTAGGAGTCGTACGGCCAGTCCGGGAAGATGTCCGACTCGTGATGCGCGACCGGGTGCACGAAGGTCGGGTAGTCGGGCTCCGCGCGCAGCTCGGCCAAGGTCCCGGCGCGCACGATGTGGCGCCGCTCGCCGGTGCCGTCGAGGTTGTGATGCGGCTGGGTGGTCGCTAGGCGATGGCGCCCGCGGGCGCGGGTGGCGCCGCTGACGCGCGTCACCGGACCGGCCAGGCTCCGCACCGGGGCCAGGTCGACGCCGACGCCGGTGCCGACGCGGCCGGCAGCGCGGCGGCCGTATCCGAGCCAGGCGCTGATCACGCCGGGCGCCTGCCCGGGCTGGACCCAGACCGGCAGCGTCACCTCGCCCTCGGTCGTGGTGATGGCGAGCCGGTCCTCCTTGCTCACGCCCAGCGCCTGTGCGGTGGCGGGAGCGAGGATGGCGGCGTTGTCCCAGGTGAGCTTGGTGAAGGGGCGCGGCAGCTCCTGCAACCAGCCGTTGTTGGCGTGGCGCCCGTCAGCGAGGCTCGGATCGGGCACGACGTGCAGCACCAGCTCGGCGTCGGGCGGCAGCTCCAGGCCGCTGAGCGGTTGCAGGGTTGGGCTGCGCTCGCTCGAGGCGCTGTCGTCCACCACCCCGCGGTACAGCGTCCGCTGCCAGAAGGCGTCGAAGTCACCCTCGACGCGCGCGCGCCAGGCGTCGCGGATGACATCGTACGGGTTGGTGCGCGCCTCGCCCAACAGCGCGGCGAACAGCTCCAGTTCGCTGCGCCCGCCGTAGAAGGGGCTGAACAGCGGCTGGGTGAGGGTGACCGTGCCATCGAAGGCGCGCGCGTCACCCCAGGTCTCGAGCACGTGCGCTTGCGGCGCGTGCCAGGTGGCGAGCGCCGCCGTCTCGTCGAAGCCTTGCCCCAGGTGGAACGAGCGCTCCACGAGCGCCATCGCCTCGTCGAAGCGGAGCGCCGCGGGGGCGGTGTAGGCGGGGTTGGCGCCGATGATCATCAGCGTGTGCACGTCGCCCGCCTGCATCGCTGCACTCAGATCGGCCAGATCATCAGCCTGCACGGTCGGCGCGGCTTCGGGTGAGGCGACGAAGCGCACCGTCTCACCCGCGTTGCCAAGCGCCTCGTTGAGCGCGTATGCCAGCGCGTGCACGGCGGGCGTCTGGTCGAGACCGGCGATCACCAGCGAGCGGCCGGCATGCTCGCGCAGGTCATCGATCAGCGCCTCGGCCCAGGCCTCCGGCACGCGTTCCGGTAGACCGGTGCTGGGGGCACCGGCGACACCGAACTCGGTTGCGAGATAGCCCGCGAGCGCGGCGATGTCGGCCGGAGCCAAGGGCAACCGGTGATCGGCCAGCGAACCGGTGGGGCTAGGCGTGCTCTCGACTTGCCACAAGCGGTTCATGTCGTCCTCGGCCGAGCGCACGCGACGCCGGCGCGCGAAGTCGCGCGCGTAGCGCAGGCGCCCGGGACCGCGGTTGGTGAAGTCGGCGTCGAGCGACAGCACGACGTCGGCGGCGCCGAGGTCGTAGACGGGCACCAGGTCCTCGCCGTACGCCGATCGAGCGCCCGCGAGCGGCGCGTCGGAGCGAAGCGGGTCCCACTGATGCCAGCGCGCGTTCGGGTAGGCCTCGAGCAGGCGCCGGAGCTGCTGGCCCACGGTCGGCGACGTGATGGTCTCGGTGAGCAGGCGGACGCCGCTGCCGTCGCTCGACGCCTCGAGCGCCTCACGCAGGGCAGCCACGTACTGCTCCCACGTGCGGGCGCTGCCGCGTTCGAGCACGCTTTGGGAACGGTCGGGGTCGTACAGCGACAGCACCGTCGCCGACACCGTGGGTGCGATGGCGCCCAGGCTGGCGGGGTGGTCGGGGTTGCCTTCGACGCGCGTGGGCCGTCCCTGGTGGCTCTCCGCCAGCACGCCCTCGGCGTAGCCGCCCTCGACCACGGCGGTGGCGAAGAAGAGGGGCTTCCCGGGCGTGATCTCCTCGGGTTGCCGCACGTACGGCACGATCTGCTCGCGCGGGGCCGGTGGGCGCGCGCAGGCCGCCAGGCCGGCCAAGGCCATCGAGGCCCCGAGCAGCTTCAGGAAGGCGCGCCGGTCGAGCGAGCTCTCCAGCGGCGCCGCCTGGCGCGGGAACTCCTTGCGCATGAACTCCTGGAACTCGTGCGTCTCGGCGATCTCGTCGAGGCTGCGCCAGAACCCCTCGCCCCGCTCGCGCTCCAGGCGCGCTCGGATGCTGGCGAGGTCGAGGCGTTCGCCCTGCACCAACGGGTCGCTGCGGTCGGTGGCTCGTTCGTGTGCGTCGTTCATCGGTGGCAGACCGAGCACTGAATGAGCACGTCCGTGTCGATGTGGTAGGCCGCGACGAGCTCACTCCCGAGCACGAGTTGGTCGCTGGGCGGGCGGTACGCCATGTTGAAGACCTCGCTACGGGGGCGCAGGAACCGTTCGGGCGCGCGGTGGCACTCCATGCACCAACCCATCGTCATGGGCTCCGTCTTCCAGATGCCATCCATCTGGTCGACGAGGCCGTGGCACGTGCTGCAGCCGACGCCGTTCGTGATGTGCGCGCTGTGATTGAAGTAGACGTAGTCGGGCATGTCGTGCACACGGTTCCAGCGCACCGCCTGGTCGTTCTCCCAGGAGGTCCAGAGCGCCTCGAGCTGGGGTGAACCGACACGCACCTGCGAGTGGCAGGTCATGCAGGTCTCGCTCGCGGGCACGTTCGCGCTGGCGGCGACCTCGACGGTGGTATGGCAGTAGCGGCAGTCGATTCCGAGTTGGGCGCTGTGCAGGTTGTGCGCGAAGTCGATCGGTTGCGCGACCGGCACGCCGACGGCGTTGTTCATCGTACGCGCGAAGATGGGCAACGCCACCAGGAGCGCTACGACGAACGCCCCGCCGCCGAGGATCGCCCACCGAACGAAGGCGTTCGTGCTGGGTGGGAAGTGCTGTGGCATCAGGCGGTGACCTCAGGTGCGGAGGACGGCGCGCGCTCGGCGCCGGAGATGGACGGCGCCGCTCCACGCGGCGCGCTCGACGAGGCTGTACAGGGCGACCTCCTCCGGGTGCATGGTCTCTGCCGATGGTATGGCCATGCCGTCCTAGGCGAACTTCATGGCGGTTGGCATGGCAGGCATCGTAGCACGGTGGTTCGCAGGGCCGCACCCGACCCAAATGTCCCGAGGT
>PXAU01000112.1 GCA_003567075.1 Trueperaceae bacterium | reverse complement strand
GCCGGCTTCGAGTCGCTGGTGGATCCCGAACTCACCGTGAACGCGGCGGCGCGCGGCGCCGTGGCGGGAAGCGCTTCGGTGCTGGTGTACGGCATCGTGGGGCCCAACGTGGGGCTCGACGCCTTCGCTGAGGTCGAGGCGACCATCCCGGGCGATCCCATCTGGAGCGTCTACGGCGGCATCGTGGCCAGAGCGGGTTTCGTCTTCGAGGTGCCTGCGTTCGGTCGCATCGTGGACTTCAGCGCGGAGCTCTCGGCCTCGCGGCAGCTGTTCCTGAGCGCCGAGAACACGCCGCCCAGCATCGAGGCGGAGCTTGTCCAATCCGTGGCGCTGTTCAACCGCGAGCTGACGCTGCGCGCCACCGTGAGCGACCTGGAGGACGGCGCCGACTGCTGCAGCGTGAGGTGGGCGTCTGATGTGGACGGCGACCTGGGCACCACCACCGGCGGCTCGCCCACGCTCCCGCACACGTTCACGACCGAGGGACCGCGCACCATCACCGCCACCGCGGTCGACAGCGCCGGGGAGAGCACGAGCGCCTCGTTCGACATCGACGTGGTGAACCCGCCGCCCACCGCCGCGGTCGCTACGCCGCCGGGCGCGGTCCGAGCGGAGGTGCCGGCGCTGCTGTCGGCGCTGGTGACCGACCCGTACAGGCCCGCGGGCGGAACCGCCCTGTGCAACGACATCAGTTGGAGCGTGCCCGGTGCCACGCCGGCTTCCGGCTTCGGCTGCACCGTCGAAGCCACCTTCCCGGACGAAGGCTCGTACGAGGTGACCATCACCGTCACCGGCGCCGAAGGCGAGACCGCGACCGCCACCCGCACCCTCGACGTCGCGCCTCGGCCCGAGAACGTCATCACGATCACCGAGTTCGAGGTGGAGGGCGTGACCTGCAACGTTGGCCAGACCCGTATCCGCTCGTCGGGAGACAACGCGCCATTCCAGCTCTCTGCCGCCGCCACCGACGAGCAGAGCCGCACGCTCGAGTACGAGTGGTCAGTCAGCTACGATCCACCACCCGATGGCGGCGGCCCGGACACGCGCTCCTTCGACGTCATCGCGACCACGGCTATGGCCGAGCACTTCATCGGGACCGATGTCGCACTCGAGCCCGGCGCCGATGTCACGTTCCGCCTGCGCGTCGACGACGGCGAGGACGGCGAGGACAACGAGGTCGTGCGCGACTGCTCGTTCTTCTACCTGGTCGTCGTCAACTGATGGCGCTGCGAAGGAGTGGAACCACGATGCGACCACGATCGACGAGACCCCGCCTCGTGACCCGACCGCTTGGCGCGATCGGCATCCTGCTGCTCGCGCTGGCGCTGGCGGCCTGCGCCAGCGCGCCGGGTCCAGCCGGCGACCCCGACCTCGAGATCGGCCTGGTTCCCAGCAGCGTGAGCCTGCCGCGCGGTGGCGACGTCAGCGTCGAGGTCCGCATCGAGCGCCGCGGCGGGCTCGCGGGCGCCGTCGAGGTGACGGCGGACGAGGCGCCGGCCGGTATCGCGGTGACGCCCGCCAGCCTGACCGAGGACGCCACGCGCGCGACGCTGACGCTCGGCGCCGACGCTGGCCTGGCACCCGGCGAGCGGACGCTGACGCTGCTCGCGAGCGCGGGCGAGCTCGCACGAAGCGCCGAGTTGACCGTCCGCGTGACCGCGCCGGCCCCGACCGTGACGTCGGTGGCGGTGCGCGACACGGACGACAGCCAGCAACTGCGCCAAGGCGAGGGCATGCGGCGCGTCGTAGTCCAGGGCGACGACCTCGACACCGTGACGGGCGCGACCTTGGGCGAGCTCGAGGTGACCGTCGACGGCGACCCGAGCACCGAGACGGTGACGTTGGCGGTGACGATCCCGCACGGCGCCGACCTCGGGGCCCGCGACCTCGTGCTCCTCAGCGCCGGCAGCGACGCGACGGTCGCGGCGGCCGTGGAGGTGGTTCCGCTCACGGCCGGTCCCGACGGCGCGGATGCCGGCGCGCGCGGCACGCCCGACGACCCGTTCCGCAGCATGCGACGGGCGCTGGAGCTGGCGCAGGAGGGCGACGTGGTGCTGCTCCTGGCCGGTACATACGGCACGGCGAATGGCGAGACGTTCCCCACCCAGACGCTGCTGAGCGGCGCCGAGGACCCGACCTTCAGCAACGTCCCTGCTGGCGTGACCATCCGTGGCGAGGGCCCCGAGGCGACGGTCCTCGAGCGGTCGGATGACGACCTTCCGACCACGGTTGCGTTCGCGCCCGAGGGCGATCTACGGCTCGAGTCGCTGTCGGTCCTGAACTTCGGTCACGCCGTGTCGGCCACGACCGGCCAGGTCGAGCTCGTCGACGTGCAGGTGCGGGACGGGGCCAACGGGATTCGCGCCGTGCGCCAGGCCAACCTGCGCCTCGCTGGCGGCAGCCGAATCGACGATGTGCTGCGCGGCCTGATCCTGGGCGGCGCAGCCACGGCCGCGCTCGAGGGGACGAGCATCGAGAACGCCAGCTTCTTCGGGGTGGCCATGGGCGGCGAGGCGCGGCTCGAGGCCGACGATGCGTTGATCCGGCGCTCGGGGTACGGGCTGCGCCTCGCGGGATCGGCCGTCGCAGAGCTTCGCGACACCGTGATCGAGCAGCCGTCGGTCGACGCCGGGGTGGGCGTTGGGATCTTCGCCGAGGAGCGCTCGGTGCTCGAGCTGCACGGCAGCACGGTGCAACGCTTCCAGTTCGGTGTGGGCGCGGGCGGGCAACGGTTGCTGATGCGCGACACCACGATCCGCGAGAACGGAGAGATCGGTCTCATCATCCCGAACGTCGACCCGCGACCGGGCTGGCAGGCGGCACGGGTCTACGACCTCGGCACCGCCAGCGAACCGGGTGGTAACGAGCTCGTCGACAACGGCGACTACCAACTTGTTGATGGTCGTCCCGCCGGCGCTCGACAACAGGTGAACGTCAGCGCCACGGTGATCGGGCCTGACGCTCCCTCGGGACTCGTGCTCACTGGGCCGCTCGACGATCCACCGCGCTGGCACGTCGTCAACGACGGCGTTCAGATCGCGTTCTGGTGAGTCGCGCAGCGCCCCGTGGTGCGCCAGAGCACGGGCTCCGGCATCCGGCTGGAGCACCCCGACACCGTCATCACGCCCGACGTCGACGACCTCGCGGCCGAGAACACCTTCGAGTCGGCGACCATGGCTGACGACGACATCGACGACGTGCGCTGAGCCTGTCGCTCCAGTCGAGGCGGTTTCCGCGCCTCCGGTGTGGGTGCCCTGTGAATCCCGCGCCGGAGGCGCGGCGCCGTTTCGCATCCTGGCGGCGGCAGGCGCCACGGCCACGTGCGCGATGGCGACGCCCCGAGCGTCAGGAGCGTAGCGGCGAAGCCGACCTCGCGCCAGTCGGTGGCCATGACCACACACCCCCCCGTTCCCCTTTCGCTGGTCGATCCTGTGCTCGAGGCGCCTGTCCGGCGCGCTCCGGCGGTTTACCCTGACCGAGTTGGGCCGCCACTGGCGCGCCCTCGGAAAGGATTCGATGCCACCGTTGACCGGCGTGCTCGTGACGCCTACCGTGATGCTGAACGCGGCGCTCGGCGGCTTGCGCGAGGACGGGATCGCGGTCGTGGGTCCCGACCGGGTGGCGGCGGTGCTGCCGATGTACGAGGAGGAGACCGGTGCCAGCGCGGCGCTGGCGTCGGTGCTCAAACAGCGGCACCCCTTCGACGAGGTCGTGGTCAGCGTCAATGGTGGTCGCGACGCGACGCTGCAGGTCGTGGACGCGACCCTTCGAGCGCATGGCTACCACACCTGTGGAGCGGCGCCGCCGCCGCTGCCCGGCGCTGGTGCGCAGCGCTGGTTGCGGCCGCGCGGCGGTCCGCCGGTGGTGGTGCTCTCGCACCCACAGCCGACCGGTAAGGCCGCCAGCGTCAACGACGCCGTGCTGCTCGGGTACGTGAGTGCCGAGCGGATCCTCGTCATCGACGGCGACACGGTGCTGGCACCCGATTTCGTGGAACGCTTGCGCGAGCACTTCTACCGCTTGCGGGTCGAGCGGGGCGCCGAGGGTCGACGGGTGGTGATCGAGGACGTGGCGCTGCAGTCGGGTGCCGTGCACTCACGCCCGCCGCGGCCAGGTCGGCCCGCCGCGGCCTTCATCTCCCGTGCCCGGACGGCCGAGTACGCCTTCGCGGCCTTGCTGCGGCGCGGGCAGACGCGGCGCGTGGGACGCGGCTCCGTCTTCGGGGCGTCGCGGCTCTACACGGTGGTCGGTTGCGGCTTCGCGGCGCGGCGCGACGCCTTCCCTGTGCCGGCCGACACGCTCACCGAGGACCACGACTTCACCCTGCGCGTGCAGAACAGGCCCATGGTGGAGCGGAGCAGCGACGTCGCCACGCTCGAGGCGCGCGGCTTCCGGGTGCTGGTCGATGGCGTCGCAACGCGGCCAAGTGCCTGCTTGGATCGGCATGATCGGGTGGTGATCCGCCGCGGTGGTGAGGCGCGCTTCGTGTCGGGCGCGAGCATGGAGACCGAGGATCCGCCGCACCTGGGCGGTTACGTCCGGCAGGTGGAGCGCTGGGCCGGCGGCGGTATCGAGAACGCGCTCAAGCGCGGCTTCGTGCCGGAGACCTGGGGCGGGCTGCGACCCAACGTGCGGTTCGCGTTCGTGGCAGCGCAAGCCGAGAACCTGATCGGCCTGCTGCTGCTGATGTTCCTGCCGGTGGCGTTGGGACTGAACGCGGCGTTGCCGGGCGTCGGCGTGCCCTTGGTCGGCCTCGGCGCCTGGGTGGCCTTCGATCTGCTCATCACGCTCGTCTTGAGCGGACTCGGCTTCGTGCAGCTCGAGCGCGCCAGCGGGCGCCGCGGTGCTGTCCTGATAGGGCGCGTGACTGCCAGTCTCCTGCGCTCGGCACCGGCCTACCTGGTGCTCAAGTACCTGAATCCGCTGTTGTACGTGAGCGCCGCCACGAGAGCGGTGCCGGCCTTCGTTCGCGCACGACGTGGTGCGCGCGCCACCACGGTCACGTGGGAGCGTCCTGCGGCCGTGGTGGCTGGTGGAGCGCACGCCCGTACCGCTGGCGTGGCGCTGGTCGTCTTCTTGGGGGGATTCAGCCTCTTCACGGGCGTGGCGCTCCTGGCGTCGGCTGCGCTGCCGGAGTACCGGGAAGCCTGGGAGCTCACCCAACGCGGTCCACGCTTCGACGCCGAGCGCTACCTGCGGTTGCCGATCGTGCCGGCTGCGACGGCGGGTTGGGGCGAGGGCCTGCGTGGGCGCGAGAGCGCCGCGGTGGCCGGCGAACTGCGACGCGGCGTGCCGCCGCTCGAAGAGCTGGTGGCTCTTCTGGACGCGTCCGACGAAGCATCGGTGGCGCTCGGCTCGCGCTACTGCCCGCGCGACCTGCTGGTCGTACCCGGCGGGGGTCGCCGGCTCGAGGGCGACGCCTCGCGCTACGAGCCCATGGGACCGTGGGCTCGGCTGATGCTGGCGCGCATCGTGCCGCTGCTGCCCTACCTCGAGGACGCCGCCAGCGTCTACGACGTCGATGCCAGGCTGCTGTTGCAGATGCTCATCAACGAGTCCGACTTGCATCCGCTGGCGGTGGGCCAGACTAACGACGTGGGCCTCGCCCAGATCACGGACGATGCCTTGATGCTGCTGGCCGCCATCTCGGACGATCCCACCTCGCCCTTCGCCAACCCCTACCTCTTGCGCGGACCCTTCAATCTCTACGATCCGGACTTCTCGATCTGCGCGGGTGCGGCCAAGCTGGCCTGGGCGCGCGCGCAGCCCGGTGGTGAGGATGACGGTGTGGCGTACGCCCGCTACATCAACCCCTTGACGGGCGTGGTGCGCGGCCGCGTGAGCGAGCGCCACACCCCCTTGGTCGCGGCGTTCAGCGCGCTGCGGCCGCTGGTCGACGCGATCGCCGACACGGTCGCTGCGTACAGGCTCGACCCAGCCTCGGTGGCAGCGCCGGAGCGGGCGCTCCTGGCGCTGGCCGACGAGCTTTCCGAGATCGATCTGGCGACCGCCTACCGTCGCACGGGCGCGCTGGTCGAGGATCTCGGCATCGATGACGCAGCGCTGTACAACACCGTGCTCGAGCAGCTGTACGGCGAACGGCTGGAGGCCGGCGTAGAACCGCGCGACGCGGTTGACGACGCGCTCGCCTCGCGCTGACGCGCACCATGTGTCGAAGACCCCACATGAGGGCATCGTGAGCATGGGCTAGACTGCTGCCACGGGGCATCCCCGTGCTTGGACGCTGTGAAACCCGGCTCGTATCTGGGCGCTTGAGTCGGGTGGAGCGAGTAGCGCAACCGGCCAAGGTGAGTCGTCCCCTCATCCTCAGCCAGTGCGAAGCGCCTCGAGCGGTTCACCCGCATGGGTGCCGCTCCCGTGCTGCCCGAACGGTTCGGGCTCCCGGCCGCTGGCCGGGTCGATGGACGCGATGAAGCCTGCCCTTCATTTGGGCGCTTGGGGCAGGTGGAGCGAGTAGCGCAACCGGCCATGGATGGGGACGAGCAACGTCCGCGCGAGCGCGCGGTACACGTGCCGGACGAGCGCCCAGGGAGCAGCGATGCAGACCCTGGAGCCCCGCCAGCAGGGCGACGCGACGAGAACCTCTCGACACCGCATGCGCGCACGGCGAGCCGCGCTGGTCGCCGCCATGGCGTTGATCCTGTGCGCGTGTAGCGGCCAAGTGAGCGGGCCCGCGCCGAGCGAGGGAGGACTCGACCTGGCGGCGAGCGCGCCAGAGGTGCGACTGTTCGGCGCCTTCACCTACGGCGGCGTGTGGAGCGGCATGGAGCCGGTCCTACGGCTCGAAGCGACGCTCGGTCGGCGCCTGGACGTGGTCCACTGGTTCAGCAGCTGGGACAATGCCTTCTACCCGGCGATGGTCGAGGCCGTCGCTGCGGGTGGGCGCGCGCCGCTCATCAGTTGGCAGCCCATGCGTCAAGACGTGCGCGGCATCGCCGATGGCGCATACGACGACTACGTCCGCGGTTGGGCGCAGGGTGTCGCAGCGGCCAGCGTACCGGTCTTCATCCGGCCCTTCCCCGAGATGAACGGTGACTGGGTCCCTTGGAACGGCGATCCCGAGGCCTTGCGCAAGGCCTGGCGGCGCATGGCAGCCATCTTCGCCGAGGAGGGCGCCGAGAACGTGCGCTGGGTGTTCGGTGCCAACGTCACCGACGAGCCGCGGGTGGAGGCCAACCGGATGGAGCTCTACTACCCGGGGCACGACGTGGTCGACGTGCTGGCGATGTCCGGCTTCAACTGGGGCGAGACCCGCCCCTCCATCGGTTGGCGCTCCTTCGAGCAGGTCTTCGAACGCGGGTACGAGCGACTCGCGGCGCTTGGCCCGCAGCACGTCTGGTTGGCCGAGATCGCCAGTAGCGACGAGGGCGGCGACAAGGCCGCTTGGGTGCGCGACATGTTCCTCAGCGACGCCTTCCCTCGGCTCGAGGCGATCGTCTGGTTCGACGAGGACAAGGAGGCGGACTGGCGCATCACCTCGTCGGCCGAGGTGGTCGACGCTTTCCGCGCGGCGCTGGCGCCCGGCGCCGACGCGCTCACGGCGCGCTGAGCGACGAGCCGATCGTCGCTAGCGCGCATCGACGCGGGTGCGCAGCCGAGGCGCGCTTCGGCCGATGCTGATGGCGTAGCGTTCACGCCAGAAGCCGCGCCGCCGTGCCGGTATCGTGCCGGCATGGGCGCGAGCGAACGAACCGGCTGGCTGGTGGCCGTCCACGAGGCCGCGCTCACGCTCAGTCCGGCGCGTGACGTGGTGGTCGCCTACGATCTCGAGGGGCGCCCGACGAGCGTCTTCGCCGACGGCGACACGTACAAGCGCTCGCTGGCCTCGGGACTCTACGGACGGCGCAGCGAGGCCGGCACGCGCCGTCGCTGGCACGTCGAGGCGCCTAGAGCGAGGGCGCTGTTCGACCTGGCGTTGAACGTGGCCGCCGACGCGCGTTCTGCACTGCGGGGCGACACGCCCCTGCGCCAACCCGACGCCGCGGCTGGGAATGGCGCCTTCCACGACCGGCTCGAGCGCATCGCTGGTTGGACGGTCGAAGGGCTGCTGGCCGAGCGCCGGCGCTTCGCCGAGGCCTACGCGCCCGTCAGCATCCTGCCGCCCGACCAGTACGGCGCGGTCGTGCTGCAGGCCACCTTCGGCTGCAGCTGGAACCGCTGCACGTACTGCACCTTCTACCAGGACCGTCCCTTCCAGGTGCGGCCGCTACCCGCCTTCGAGGCGCACCTGCGGGCGGTGCAGCGGCTGCTGGGGCGGGCGGTGGCGGGGCGCCGCAGCGTGTTCCTGGCCGACGGCAACGCCCTCGTGTTGAGCAACGAGCGCCTGCGTCCCGTGTTCGCCGCGGCCCGCGAGGCGTTTCCGAAGCGGCCGCTGGCGGGCTTCGTCGACGTCTTCAGCGGCGAGCGCAAGCCCTTGGGTGCCTGGCGTGAACTGCGCGATTCGGGCCTCGAGCGCGTCGCCATCGGGATCGAGACGGGGCACGATCCGCTGCTCGCCTACCTGAACAAGCCGGGCAGCGCCGACGAGGCGAGCGCCTTCGTGCGCCTGTTGAAGGAGGCCGGTCTGGCCGTGTCGGTCATCCTGATGGC
>PXAU01000038.1 GCA_003567075.1 Trueperaceae bacterium | reverse complement strand
AGCACCATGGTGTTGGCGAACTTCTCCCACACCAGGCTGGCGACGGGCGCCTTGTAATAGAACGACGTGCCGAACTCGCCCTGCACGACGTTGCCAAGATAGATGACGTACTGCTCGAAGAGCGGTCGGTCGAGACCGAAGCGCTCGCGCACCGCGGCGCGGTCCTCGGGGCTGAGACCCTCGGTCACCAGCGCGGCGGTCGGGTCGGGGAGGCCGAGCCGGAACAGGAAGAACAGCACGGTCACGATCACCAGGAGCGTGCCGATCGCCTGCAGGCCGCGGCGGAGAACGAAGCTACGGTTCACGGGAAACCTCGCCGGGGGTGGGGCGCGCCGTCGCGCCCCCACCCCCGGATCGATCGTCGTGCGTCAGCTCACGGGGCCCAGATCCGCCCGTCGGCGTCCCAGGTGTAGCCCGCGGCCTCGAGTTCCGCGCGGGCGGCGTCCAGGTCGTAATCGAAGCGCTCGATGAAGGGGTTGTGCCAGAAGGCGTTCACCGGCGCCACGACGCTCGAGCCCACTTCACCGCGGCCGTCGAGCAGCACGTTCACCATGCGCTGGCGGTCGGTGGCCATGGTCAGCGCCCGGCGCGCGGCGACATCGTCGAAGGGCGCGCGCCGCAGGTTCCAGGTCATGTGGAAGTAGCCGAAGTCCGGCACGCCCACCACGACCAGGTCGTCGTTGGCCTCGGCCAGCGGGATCTGCCCGGGTTCCATGCGCCAGGCGGTCATGTCGATCTCGCCCGTCTGCAGGCCCGTGAACACGCCCTCGCTGTCGGCGTAGACGATCATCTCCATCGCCTCGATGGCGATGTCGCCGGCGGCGAAGTGCTCGGGGTAGACCGTCAGGCGCTTGTACTCACCGCGATCGTAGCGATCGAACTGGAAGGGACCGCTGCCGATCTGCGGGATCTGATCGGGCGCCAAGTCGGCCGGGTTGGGGATGTCGCTCCAGATGTGCGCCGGCAGGATCGGGATCTGCGACAGCGTCACCGTGATGAACGGCGCGAACGGCGTGGCGAGGTTGAATCGCACGCCGAGCGGCCCGGTCACGTCGACGCTCTCGATCGGCGAGAGGAAGGCCCGGAAGTAGCCGAAGTCCTGCTCGATGTAGTAATCGAAGGTGAACTTGACGTCCTCGGCGGTGACGGGCTCGCCGTCGTGGAAGGTCATGCCTTCACGCAGGGTGACGTCGATGGTGAGGTCGTCGACCGGCGTGATGCTGGCTGCGGCGTAGGGCAGCGGCTCGATGTCGGGGCTGAGGCGCACGAGCTTGTCGTAGTACATGCGCATCCACTTCCAGCCCCAGACCGAGGTGGAGTCAAGCGGGTTCAGGGTATCGGGCTCCTGCGGCGACCCGATGGTGAGCACCCGGTCGTCCGTCAGCGGCGTCGCCACCAGCGGCGTCCACTCGTTGTAGAGGCCCTCGCCCGCCATGGTGACCATGTCGTCGAACTGCGTGGCGTTGTAGGCGATCACCTCGTCGCGGTGGTAGAGGATCACCAGCGGCGCGTCGGGCGCGACCAGCTCCTGCATCTCCAGCACGATCGCGCGCCGGGCGTCGGCGTCGAACTCAGCCGCCTGCGCGTCGAACATCGCGTCGTAGGCAGGGTTGCTGTAGCCACCGGGGTTGTTGGACCCGAGGCTGGTCTGGCGCGAGTCGAGCGTGGAGAGGAAGTGCTGCGGGTCGAGCCGGTCGACACGGCCCGACCACCCCAGGATCGTGATGTCGAAGTCCTGCTCGTCGTAGAAGCGCTCGAGCAGGGTCGAGAACTCGAGCGGCCGAACGACCACGTCGAAGCCGAGCGTGCGCCAGTCCTCGGCGATGATGAAGGCCGATTCGTAGCGGATCGGGTCGTAGGCCTCGGTGGTGGTCAGGATCTCGATCTGCGGCACGGCCGTCTGGGCCTGCGCCGTTACCAGACCGAGTGCGAGCGTCAGCGCGATGAGCACTGGCACCCACGTGGAGCGTGGACGTGTGCTGGTATGCATCTTCTGTCCCTCCCTCGTGGAACGCTTGCAACCTCATACCACATACCACGTCCTTGCGACGGACCGGCCGCCGCCGTCCGTACTGCGAGACGCGGGCCGCCACCGTTCGGTTCCGCACGACGCAGGCGCGGTGCCTGCGGTACATTGCGCCGCATGAGGGGCTGCATTCGCCGCACGCGTTGGCTGCTGGCACTGCTCGCGGCAGGGCTGGCGCTGCTCGGCTCGAGCTGCGTGCAACGTGGCGACGGACTGCCGCCGATGGTCAGCATCCGCGAGCCGCACTCCGGCGCCACCAGCACCAGCGCCAACTTGCGCATCGTCGGCTACGCCATGGACGACGAGGGCATCGCCGCGATCCGCATCGACGGCGTCGACCTGCTCGCCACCTCGGCCTACGCCTCCGAGCGCGGCAAGCAGCTGATCGAGTTCTTCTTCACCATCCGCGACCTCACCGATGGCGACGTGACGGTCACCATCGAGGCCGAGGACGTGCGGGGCCGCGTGACGGTTCTGCCCTACCGCCTGCGCTTGGACGGCACCCCGCCGACGGTCGAGCTCCAGTCCGTGACCTCGCTGGGCGGCGGGCGCGTGCGGGTCGAGGGCGTCGTGCGCGACAACACCCTCGTCACCAGCGTGCGCATCAACGACGTGCCGCTGCAGTTCACCCCGGCCCCGGAGCACGCCTTCCGGGTCGACGTGGCCGACGTATCAGGAGGCGAGATCGTGGTGGAGGACGCGGCAGGGAACGTGACACGGCAGGCGCTGCGGTGAGCGTACCGCCCGAGCGCGGTTCGTCATCGGCGGTCGCCGCTAACGTCGCGACCACAGCGGAGTCGGCACGCAAGCCGACACCGCTGCGTCTGCGGCACCGTGCCGACGAGGTGCTCGGAGGCTCGCTGTCAGCGGACGAGGCGTTCCGTCTCGATGCCGAGTACGGGAACCACGACCTCCTCCAGCTCATCAAGCTCTTCGGCATGCACGGCCCGCTGCGACCGATCAACCCGTGGGAAGTCGAAGACGCGAGCGGGCAGCACCTGATTCACGCTGGCTCGTACGCCGTGCTGCCGTTCGGCGAGGCTTACCCAGGCATCCTCGCGTTCGCGCAGCGCTTCCTGGCCTCCGAGCCAATCAGCGTGAACTTCGCCGGGCAGAGCGCGTCGGCCTGGCGTGCGGCCCTGCAGGACACGCTGGTCGGGCTGCTGGCGACACACGCTCCGAGCCATGCAGACAGCCGCGTCTTCCTCTGCAACAGCGGTGCAGAGGCGGTAGAGGCGGCCCTGAAGCTCGCTCGCTGCGCGCGACCGAAGGCCACCACGGTGGTGAACTTCCGCCGGGCGTACCACGGCAAGACGATGGGCGCGCTGTCGCTCACGCCGAACGAGGAGTACCAGGCCCCCTTCCGGCCGCTGATCGGTCCGGTCCGCACGCTTCCCTTCGGTGACAGCGAAGCGCTCGAGAGCGCATTGCGCGAGATCGGACCCAACAAGGTGCAGGCGATCGTGGTCGAGCCGATCCAGGGTGAGGCCGGTGTGATCGTCCCACCTGCCGGCTTCCTGGCACACCTGGGAGCGTTGGCCAAGGAGCACGGGATTCCCGTCATCGCCGACGAGATCCAGTCCGGCTTGGGACGGACCGGGCATTGGTTCGCAAGCGTCGCTGCGGGACTCGATCCGGACATCGTGACGCTCGCCAAGCCCCTGGGTGGTGGCTTGGTGCCGATCGGCGCGACGATCGCCCGCCGCGCGATCTTCCAGTCGATGTTCAACGGCGTGCATGCCAAGCGACACTCCAGCAGCTTCGCCGGTGGGTCGTTCGCGTGCGCCGTCGCCCTGCGTTCCCTTGAGATCATCGCCGACGAGGGCTTGGTCGAGAAGGCGCGCGATGACGGCGCCTACGGGCTCGAGCGTCTCCGTGCCATCCAAGCCAGCCACCCGCAGCTGATCGGCGACGTGCGTGCCGCCGGGCTGCTGTTCGCCGTCACCATCAAGCCGGTCTTGCCAAGCCGACTCCTGCCCATCGATCCGACGCTGTTGCCGTTCTTGTCGGCCGCGTTGGGGATTGCCGCCTTGCATCGGCACGGTGTGCATGCCTGCTATTCGTTCAACGGGCAGGGCGTCCTGCGCCTGACGCCACCCCTCACGATCCCACGGACCACGCTGGCCACGATGTTCGATCGCGTGGAGGCGATGGCGCAGCGATACAAGCGACCGATCTCGCTGCTCACGATGCTGAGCGCCGGTCAGATGGCACGCCTGGTGCGGATGGCGTTCTAGCCGCCTTCTGCCTTCTGACCGGGCCTCCGCTTCGGCGAGCGCTAGCCGTGGCCTCGTCCGCGTTCGCGGACAAATGACGTATCGACCATCTCACACGCAATACACCAGGCGCTCATGCTAGACTCACGACATCGATGTCGTGAGGGTCGTCGAGGCCTGCGGCGGGCAGACCACAGCGACCGGCATCTTCGGAGGTGAGTTGGCATGCGGTATCGGGCGTTCCTTCCCGCGCTGCTCGCGCTCGGCCTGTTCGTCGCCCTGGTGGCGGTGAGCGGAGCCGGCACGGCGCCGGGGCTCTCGACCACGGTGAGCGCGCAGGCGCAGGGCGTGCCTGCGGGTTTCGGTCTCGATCACGTCCCGTTCCTGCAGGAGTGGGCCGCGAGCCCACACGCGGACGAGGACTCGCGGTCGTTCACCTATTGGGATGGCAACGACCCACCCGTGGTGCCGGTCGCGTGCGCCAAGTGCCACGCCGACGCTGGGTTCGCCGACTTCCTCGGCCTCGACGGGTCCGAAGCGGGCGTGGTGAGCCAACCGGCGGAGCCGGGCGTCATCACCTGCTTGGCCTGCCACAACGACGTGGCCGTGCAGCAGACCGAGGTGCTCATGCCCTCGGGCGACCTCCTGGGCGACCTCGGCCGTGACGCGATGTGCATGGAGTGCCATCAGGGCCGCTCGAGTGGCGTGACGATCGCGACGGCCATCGACGACGCCGGCGTCGACCATGACGAGGTCATGGAGGGCCAGGGCTTCGTCAACATCCACTACTACGCCGCGGCGGCGACGCTGTACGGCAGCGAGGCGCAGGGCGGCTTCCAGTACCCCGGCAAGTACTACCAGCCGCGCTTCGAGCACGTCGCTGGGTACGCCACCTGCCAGTCGTGCCACGACCCGCACAGCCTGCAGCTCGACATCGTGGCCTGCGCCACGTGCCACATCGGCGTGGAGACGGTGGCCGACCTGCGCGACATCCGCATGGAAGGCTCGCTCGTCGATTACGACGGTGACGGCGACATCACCAAGGGCATCTACTACGAGATCCGCAACCTGCAGTCGATCCTCTACGATCTGATCCTGGCGTACGCCCGCGACGTGGTCGGCGAGCCGATCGGCTACCACGACGGGCACCCGTACTTCTTCTACGACCTCGACGGCGACGGCGTGATCTCGCCCGAGGAAGCCACGCGGCCGAACGCCTACCGCAGCTTCACCCCGCGGCTGCTGGCGGCGGCGTACAACTACCAGGTCGTCAAGAAGGACCCGGGCGCGTACTCGCACAACCCGAAGTACGCGATCCAACTGCTGTACGACTCCATCGAGGACCTCGCGCGGACCCTCGAGGCCGGCGCGGTCGCCGGCATCGTCCGGCCCGGCGGCGACGCCAGCTTCACCGACGCGCGCATGAGCCTCGACGCGCCCACGGCGACCCTCTTCGCGCGCAACGCCGCGCCGAACAGCGAGATGCTGGCCAGCGACCTGCGACAGCTGCGCACGTCGTTCCAGGTCGCCGACTACGGCATCGTCGAGCGACTGAACCGCTACGATTCGCCGCACTTCGACGCCAGCTCCGGCGCGTGGCGCCGCTGGGACGCCGCCGGCGCGGTGCCCGCGAACTGCTCCACCTGCCACACGGCGGCGGGCCTGCCGTTCTTCCTCGAGCACGGGGTCGAGATCGCGCATCCGCCCAGCCAGGCCATGAACTGCCTCACTTGCCACGCCAACGAGGTCGACTTCGCCCTCTACGAGGTCGACGAGGTGACGTTCCCGAGCGGCATCACGATCGACACCGGCGGCTGGGGCGAGAACATGTGCGCGGTGTGCCACATGGGCCGCAACGCCGGCACCACCGTGGCGCAGCGCGTCAGCGGCTTGGGCGACGACGAGGTCAGCGAGGGCTTGTCGTTCGTGAACATCCACTACGGGCCGGCCGCTGCCACCCGCTTCGGCACGGAGGTGCGTGGGGGCTACGAGTACGACGGCAAGGACTACGTCGGCTTCTTCGAGCACGACATGGACTTCATGACCTGCTCGCAGTGCCACGACGCGCACAACCAGCAGCTCTTCGTCTCGAGCTGCGCCGACTGCCACTTCGGCGTGGCCACCGTGGCCGACCTGCGCGACATCCGCGAGTTCTGGGACGACTTCGACGGCGACGGCGACACCGACAAGGGCATCTACTACGAGATCAAGAACCTGCACGGCATGCTGTACGAGGCCATCCAGGCCTACGCCCGCGACGTGGTCGGCGAGCCGATCGGCTACCACGACGGGCACCCGTACTTCTTCTACGACCTCGACGGCGACGGGATGATCTCGCGCGAGGAGGCGGCCCGCGCCAACGCCTACCGCAGCTTCACCCCACGGTTGCTCCGCGCGACCTACAACTACCAGGTCGTCAAGAAGGACGGCGGCATCTACACCCACAACCCGATGTACGCCATTCAGTTGCTCTTCGACTCGCTCGAGGACTTGGGCGCGGACGTGAGCGGCCTGACACGGCCCGGCGCAGACTTGTACTGACGGCTGGAAGGCGCACGCCAACGACAGACCAGGCGGGACCCGACCAAGCACCGGTCGGGTCCCGCTCCACCGTGCCTGCACGGTCGCCTATCGTGAGGATGGGATGACACCGTCGCACACCATGACACCGTCGCACACCACCCGGTCTCGGGGCCGCCTGACCCGGGTCGAGGTCCGCAACTACCGCAACATCGCACACGCGGCCGTGCGCTTGGGTGACCTCACGATCCTGGTGGGTCCGACCGGCGCCGGCAGCTCGAGCTTCGTCGACGCCATCGTGTTCGTGTCGGAGGCCCTGCGGTACGGCCTGGCGATCGCCTTCCGCCGCCGCGGCGGCATCGGCGCGGTGCGCCGCCGCTCGCGCGGGCATCCCTACAACCTGGCCGTCGCCCTCCGCATGGCCTGGCCCGACGGGACCTTCGCCGAGTACGCCTTCGACGTCGCGGCCCGCAGTGGGGAGCGCTTCGAGGTGTGGAGCGAGCGTTGCCACGTGCAAGGGTTCCTGGAAGGGCCCCAGGGCTTCGAGCTCCGTGACGGCGCGCCCATCGGCGGGTCGGTGCCGCTCGGCACATCCGTGCCGCTCGGCACATCCGTGCCGCTCGGCACATCCGTGCCGCTACCTCGGCGCCACCCCCGCGACGACCTCGCGCTCCGTCACGTGGACGGGCCACCAGCCCTCGCCGCCGTGCGCGCGCTTCTGACCTCGATCGGCCGCTACGCTCCCGATCCCGTCCGTATGCGCGAGCCGGTCCTCCCCGGTGACCCGCGCGAACCCCTCCGGCCCGACGCTGGCAACGCCGCGAGCGTGTTGGCAGCCATGCTCGGAGACAGCGCCCAGGCGGTCCGGTCGCTCACGCTGCGATCGACGCTGGCGCGCGTCGCGCCGGGCATCGTCGCCCTGGACGTCGCCTCGTTCGGGGCTCGCGAGGCGTTGATCGCGCACCACCACGACGGTGTCGGGGGCACCTGGCCGTTCGATGCTGCCAGCCTTCCCGACGGCGTGCTGCGGGCCTTCGCTCACCTGCTGGCGCTGCACCAGGCCCGCCTCCCGGCGGTCGTGGCGTTGGAGGAGCCCGAATCGGGGCTCCACCCCGGCGCCACGGGCGCCTTGGCGGACGCCCTCCTCGAGGCCTCGCAGCGGACGCAGGTGCTCGTGACCACCCACGCCAGCGCCTTCCTGGCGCATCCCGGCATCGGCGACGACACCTTCGTCGTGGTGGGGGCGCGCCAGCGCAGCGCCATGTTCGAGCAACCGGGCTTCGACCAGCCTGGACGCGGCGTCCGCGAGCTGGCGCGCGCTGCCCTGACCCTCCCGAGCGGCGCGCTTGCGCCGCTGGCCATCGACCAGGCCGGCGCGCAGACGGAACGTGCGCAAGGCGCGGACAGCGGGTCGCGCCCGGTCTCGACAGCCGCACCAGGGAGGCTCGACCTCGCGGACGACCCCCAATCCTGATAGCCCTCCACGGGGCGCACCGACCACCCTCGCAGCGCACCAACGACGACAGCCACCCCGAGGGGTGGCTGCATACGTCATCGAACCATGACCACCGATGCGTGAACGCCTGTGCTTGACTCCTTAGAAAGGAGGTGATCCAACCGCACCTTCCGGTACAGTTACCTTGTTACGACTTAACCCCAGTCACGAGCCACACCTTAAACGCGTGCCCCATTGGCGAGGCTACGCGTCTTCGGGTGCAACTTGCTCCCATGGTTTGACGGGCGGTGTGTACAAGACCCGGGAACGTATTCACCGTGGCATGGCTGATCCACGATTACTAGCGATTCCAACTTCACGCAGTCGAGTTGCAGACTGCGATCTGAACTGGGACCGGCTTTCAGCGATTAGCTCCCTATCGCTAGGTGGCGACGCGCTGT
>PXAU01000060.1 GCA_003567075.1 Trueperaceae bacterium | reverse complement strand
GTCTCGAAGCTGCCGTGCCACGACGCCTGAACCGTGTTGTACCCGGCGGGGTCGGTGCGTGGCACGTCGACGACGCTCTCGTGAAGCAGCCCCACGCCGCTGGCGTACCACTCGACGGTCACCGGGACGGTGTCCGGGGAGGGTGGCGCGACGACGGTGAGGTCGGCCATGAGCGTGATCGGCACGCCCGACCACGGCGTGTGCCCGTCGGGTGGGCTGGTGATCCGCGCGAAGAAGCCGGTCCCCATGGCGGCGACGATGGCGTCGTAGGCCTGTACGAGCGGCCGGTCCGCGGTTCCACGCGCGTGCGCCCATAGCAGGTCCTTCACCTGGGTAGTTGAGAGGGAGGGATTGGCGGCCCAGACAAGCGCGGCGATGCCGGCCACGAACGGTGTGGACATCGATGTGCCGCACGTGGTGTCGAGCACGTTCGCGCCGTCGTGCTCGGGCGTCGGCCCGGTGTGGACGCAGTAGGGCGCCCAGATGTCGACGCTGCTACCGTAGTTCGAGCTCCCGTGCGGCGTGCCGGACGAGCCGAGACCACCGACGCACAGGACACCCCGGTTCTGGCAGGGTGCGTGGAGGTGCCGCTCCCAGCATGCGCGGAAGCGGCCGATGCCCACACACACCTGGGCGTTGAGGTTGCGGCCCTCGTTGCCGGCTGCCGCGAAGAGCAGGTAGCCCGCGTCGCGCATGGCGCCTGTGATCGCCTGATAGGGCAGGGCGGTCCAGCGGATCGTCCAGTGCAGGCGTATGCCGAAGCTCATGTTGACGATGCGCGCGTCGGAGTGCGCGGCAGCGAGCACGGCGATCGGCGCGGCGATCAGGTCGGGCGTGGTCCTTACGAGGACCGGTTCACCAACGGGTCCGGCGGTGCCGGCTGCCCCGAAGCGGTTGTCGGGGATGGCCATGGCGGCTGCGGCGACCTGCGTACCGTGCCACGGACATGGGCCGGAGCCGCAGGAGGCTTGATTGGGTACGCCCGTGGTGCTGCCCCATCCGACGACGTAGCCGACGTGCGGGCGGAGGTCTGGGTTCTGCCAGAAGCCGCCATCGAGGATGGCGATGCTGACGCGCTCGTCGAGCTTCCCGGTGTGCGCCAGCAAGGACCAGGCTTCGGGGACACCGCTGTCCAGCGGGCCGTCCTGGTTCCAGTAGCTCCACTGGTACGCGTCGGCGAAGCCGCCGCCGGCGAGCGGCGCCTCTTCGGTCGATCCTGGGATGGCGCCGGAGGTGCCGAGGATGCCGAGGCCGACGCTGCGGCCGGCGAGGCGTTCGGTGCTGGCGATGGCGAACAGGCCGGCGGCGCGCTCCGAGGAGAAGGTGAGGTGCGCGTCGCCGAAGGCGTCGTCGGCCTCAGCCAGGGTTTCCAGGGCGCGGGCCAGCGCTTCGAGGTCGGTCGCAGGTGGGTCGACCCGCAGGACGTAGACCGTTTGCAGGTCGTCGGCGAGGGTGGTGGGTGGTTCGACGCTCAGCATCACCTCGGCGCCGTGCTCGGCAATGAGGGCGTCGATCTCCCCTGGGTCGTCGGTCAGGACGAGCACCTCGTTCGCGACGAACGAGGTGACCTCGCCGTCGCCGTCTCGCATGGCGGCCAGGGGTCGGGTCGTTCCCTCGTCGAAGCCAGGCAGGCTCGCTTGGGAGGGCTCGATGCTCTCGTCGATGGTGATGGTGATGCTGGCGCTGGGTGGCGCGTCGTGGGCCGGTGGGCCACCGCACGCCACCATGACGAGCACCGCGGCGAGGAGCGCGCCTGATCGAAGGACCCTCTGAAGGCTGCACACGTCAGAACTCCCATCTCGCGAGAGCGGAGGGGCGGGAGTCCAGGTGGAGCGCGCGGCGACCGAGGTGTACACGGGGTCAGCACTCCACTATTGAGCGGTCCTTCGTATCTGCATGTGCCATTTCGCACGCCTGCGACCTGCGTCCACGGAACGTTCACACGCCCCTGTCTAGGCTCGGAGGTGTTCGCCGACGGCGCCCAGCCAAGGGACGCTGCGGTCCAGCGAAGGGAATGCGGTGATTCAGCACATGTCGCGACCGATCCGCCTCGCTGCGACCCTGACCCTGCTCCTCGTGCTCGCGATGACGGCACCCGGTCTCGCGGCAGGCGACGGGGCGAGGCTGCCGGTGCTCATGTACCACCACCTGGTGACGGACGCGCCGACCTCCGAGGCGGAGTTGCACGTCGACTGCTTCCGCAACCAGATGCAGTTCCTGTTCGATCACGGCTTCACCACGCTGACGCTTGCGGAGTTCGAGGCGTATCATGCCGCTGGCGACTTCCCGCCTCGCGCCGTCGTGATCACCTTCGACGACGGCTACCGCTCGTTCCTGGAGCACGCGCATCCGATTCTCGACGCCTTCGGCTTCCACGCCGTCCTCTTCCCGGTCGTGTCGCTGCGGCCGGGGCTGCAGCGGGCGATCGTCTGGAGCGATCACTTGAGCTTCCACGAGATACGGGCCATGGCGCAGGGAGCGGGGCAGCTCGAGGTCGGTTCGCACACGTACGACCTGCACCACCTCACCGATCACGAGCTGCCGGCCGTGCTGCGGCAGCCGGACGAATCGCCGTGCGACCACGAGGCTCGGGTCCACGACGACCTGTTGCTCAGCCAGATGCTGCTGGCGGCGCAGACCGATCAAGCCGTCACCGCGCTCGCATGGCCGTACGGCGCCTTCGAACCCGCGGTGGTCGACGTGGCGCAGGGCCTCGGCTTCTCGCTGCTGTTCACCACGGAACCCGGCTACGTGACGCCGTGCGCGCCGCTGACCGCGCTGCCCCGCTTCAACGTCGCTGCCGACGCGGGACCGTGTTTCCAAGACGTGGTCAAGGGGACCCACCGCTGAGAGCGTCGCCCTGCGCGCGGCCGAGGTGGCCGAGTGCGGGACGTTGGTTCAGGCGGTCCGGACGGGGGCGTTGCGCCTGCGTCTCGGCGCAGGCCTCTGGTGCCCTGTGCAGGCAGGCAGTCGCATGCAGCATGTCCCTGGTTCACGCTCCGGTGTCGTGCGAGACTCTGTGCCGAACCGGTGCCTTCGCGCCGCACGGCAGCGGCGCTGGACCGGTGCCCGCCGGCGGTCAGCGTCGCTCCCGCGGCCGCCTTCAACCGCCGTCCTCTCGCCTGCCTACCGTGGAGGCTGAAGTCCGCCATGCGGAGCGTCAAGACGAGCGTCGCACTGTTCGCGTTCTGGTGCATCGTAGTGCCGCCGGAGCGCCTGCTCGACCTGCTGGTCGGGGTAGGCGTCGCGCTCGTGGTGGGCGTGTGGGCGGTGCGGTTCTTGACGCCGGCGCGCGAGCTGCGGGGCACCAGGGTGCACCTGCTGCACTTGCCGGGCTTCGTCCTGCGCATGATCAAGCGCGTCGTGGTCGCCTCCTTCCAGGTCTTGCTGGTGGTCGTCGACCCACGGCTGCCGATCGCACCTGAGGTCGTCCGGCAGACGGTGCCTTTCCCGAGCAACGCCGTTCGCTCGACGTACGCCAACGCCATCACGATCACGCCCGGGACGTTGACCCTCGACGTCGAGGGCGACACGTTCGTCATCCACTGCCTCGACGCGCGGCTCGCGGGCGACCTGCTGGAGGGTCGCTTGCGAAGCGACGTCGAGCGCCTCTTCGGGCTTCGGGGGTCGACATGATCACGCTCTTGTGGGCCGTTGCTACCTTGCTGCTGGTGATGTCGGCCGCGTGCTTGTGGCGGGCCGACGTGGGGCCGACCATCCAGGACCGGATCCTCGCCGGCAACGTGGTCGGGACCAAGACGCTGGTGGTGCTCGTGCTGCTAGCGGTGATCGGCGGTCATGCCTTCCTCATGGACGTCGCCATCGTCTACGGGCTCCTCAACTTCGTGATCACCATCGCCGCCACGAGGCTCATCGAGACCGGTCGCCTGGGTGGGGAGACACCGTCGTGAGCGGCCTCGTGCTGGTGCAGCAGATCGCGAGCGTGGCGCTGATCGTGGTCGGGGTGGTGTTCCTGCTCGGCGGCACCGTCGGACTGATCCGCCTGCCCGACCTGTACTGCCGCGCCCACGCGGTCGGCAAGTGCGACAGCGCCGGCGCGGGCTCGCTGTTGCTCGGCCTGATGCTGCACGGCGGCCTCGCCGTCGACGACCTCAGGATTCTTGTGCTGGTGCTGCTGATTCTGCTGTCGAGTCCGACCACCGCCCACGCGCTCGCGCGCGCTGCGCACAACACGCGGCCCGCTTCCGGGCTGCCAGGACGTGAGGGGCAGCGATGAGCGCGGCCTTCGACGTCGTACTGCTGGTGTTCCTGATCGCCACGGCGATCACGGTCGCGCGTTCGCAGGACCTCATCGCCGCGGTAGTGAAGTTCGGGGTCTACAGCCTGGTGATGTGCCTGGTGTGGCAGCACCGCGGAGCGCCCGACGTCGCGATCACCGAGGCTGCCGTCGGCGCGGGCGTCACGAGCGTGCTGTTCCTGCTGGCGATCGCGCGCACCGAGCGGGCCGAGAAGCGATGAGGGGCCTCGGCCTGGCGCTGGTGCTCGTGGCGGCGTTCACGATCGTCCTGGGCATCGGCGGTCTGCCCCCCCGCCTCGACCCCGAGGGTCCCGTGCATACGCACGTCGGTGCCCGCTACGCCGAGCGTGGCCTCGAGGAGACCGGGCTGCGGAACCTCGTCGCGGCGGTGCTCTTGGTCTACCGCGGCTTCGACACCTTCTTGGAAGTCGTGGTCATCTTCACCGCCTTGGTGGCCGTCCTGGCGCTGCCCAGCGGTGTCATCGGAGGCACGTCGTGGCGCGAGCCCGACGCAGAGACGTCCGAACCCGACGCAGAGACGTCCGAGTCGGGGGACCGGAGGGCTGCCGCGGTGGTCGACCGCCCCGACACCGGCGTGCCAGTCAGCAACGTGGTGGGCTTCGTGGTGCGGTTGTTGGCACCCTTCATCGCGGTGTTCGCCGCAGCGCTCCTCTACCGCGGTCACGTGACCCCAGGCGGTGGGTTCCAGGCTGCGGCGATCTTCGGCGCGCTCTTCATCGCGCTGGGGCTGGTGCTCGGCCGCGCGAAGGCGGACCGCCTCGTGCCTCGCGGCGTTCGCCCGTACCTCCAGGCGATGGGTCCGCTGGCGTTCGCGTTGGTGGGGCTGCTGGGATGGCGTCTCACCGGCGCGTTCCTCGGCTACCCGAGCGAGGCGAGCGCCTACGTGCTGCGCGAGGCGATGGTGGTCGCCGTCGAGGTGGGCATCGCCGTGGGTGGCGCCGTCATCCTGGCGCGCCTGTTCCAGGCGTTGGAGGGGCGCTGATGGAGCTCTTCGGCTTCGACCTCGACTATGTGGCGTTCATGATCCTCTTCTGCATCGGTCTGCACATGCTGGTGGTCAAGAGCAACCTGCTCAAGAAGCTGCTCGGCCTGAACGTCATGGAGACGGCGGTGTTCGCGTTCATCATCACCTCGGGCATGGTCGACAGCGGCGATCCACCGATCCTCGTGGCCGGCACGAACCCGCCGTTCGCGAACCCGATCCCGCAGGCGATGGTGCTCACCGGCATCGTGGTGGCGGTGAGCGTCACGGCGGTGGCGTTGGCGCTCATCGTGCAGATCCACGCGCACTACGGGACCATCGAGGTCAGTGAGCTCAAGGAGCGCCCGTGAGCGATCCCTGGAGCCTGCTCGTCCCGGGTCTGGTCGTGCTGCCGCTGGCCGCGGCGACGCTGGTGCCGATCGTGGCGGGCCGCGACCCGCGGCGCGCAGGTAGCTTCACGTTCGGGGTCGTGCTCCTGGTCACCGCCATGGCCGCTGCGCTGGTGTGGCGCGTGGGCGAGGTCGGTGCCATCAGCGTGCCGCTAGGCGGGTGGGCCGCCCCGTACGGGATCGAGTTCCGCTTCGACCGCTTCAGCGCCTGGACGCTGGGCCTGTCCGCGCTGTTCGCGTTCATCGTGCCCTTCGCCTGGCGCTACCTCGAAGGGACGCTGCCGCGCTCGCGCTGGCACGTGTTCTACGCGCTGCTGCTCCTCAACCTGGGAGGGTTGCTCGGGTTCTCCGTCACGGGGGACCTGTTCAACCTGTTCGTCGCGATGGAGGTGGTGTCGCTCTCCTCCTACGCCATGGTGGCGGTCGCGGGCCGTGGCGTGGCGGCGTGGGCGGCGCTGAAGTACCTGCTGATGGGGTCGGTGTCGTCGCTGCTGGTGCTGTTCGGGGTGGGGCTGCTGTTCGCGCTCACGGGCAGCCTGAACCTGATCGACGTGGCGGCGCGCGTCGCCGAGGCGCCGGCGTCACCAGCGACGACGCTGGCCCTGGCCAGCTTGATGGTCGCGTTCATGCTCAAGGCGGCGCTGTTCCCGCTGCATGCCTGGCTGCCCGATGCGCACGCGATCGCTCCCAGCCCGGTCAGCGCCGTGCTGTCGGGGCTGGTGGTGAAGGTCGGCATCGTCGGCCTGGTGCGGGTGCTGCAGCTGTCTGCCGGCAGCGGCACCGACCTGGCGCTCGTGAACCAGGTGATGCTGGTGCTGGGCACGGCGGCCATCGTCATGGGCGCCTTCATGGCGGTCTTCCAGGACGACATCAAGCTGATGCTGGCGTTCTCGACGCTCTCGAACATCGGCTACATCGTGCTGGGCTTGGGCCTGGCAGCGCCCTTCGCGGTGATCGGCAGTGTCGTGCACGTGCTGAACCACGCGCTCATCAAGGTGACGCTGTTCTTGGCGGCGGGTTCGATCATCCACCAGACCGGTTTCCGGACGCTGCGCGACCTGCGGGGGGTGGCGCGCGTCATGCCCCAGACCAGCGCCGCGATGGCGATCGGGGCGCTGTCGATCGTCGGGATCCCACCGACCGCGGGGTTCATCTGCAAGTGGTACATCGCGCTCGGCGCCTTCGAGTCGGGTCAGGGCGTGTACGGCTTCGCCCTGGTCTTCGGCGCGCTCTTCATCTTCGTGTACTACGTGCGCATGCTGAACGCCTTCTTCTTCCGGCCAGCGGTCCGGGCCGAGGTGCAAGCCGCCCGCGAGCCGGCCTGGTCGATGCGCGCGCCGCTGTTCGTGCTGGCGGCACTCTGCCTGCTCCTGGGCATCTTCGGCAGCATTCCCCTGGCGTTCGTCGAGCCGGCCGTGGTCGAGCTGCTGGCGTCGATGGGGCGTTGACGTGGAGATCGTCGACGCGCGCCCGCTGCTCGCGCCGCTGGTGTCGTTCGCCTGCGCAGCAATCGTGTTCTCGTCCGGGGCGAACGAGGCGCGGCGCCGCTTCTGGAGCCTCGCGGCGGCCGGCGTCAAGCTGCTGCTGGTGCTGTCGATGCTGCCGGGAACGTTGGGCGGTACGGTCTACGTGTTCGAGGTGCTCACCTTCACCCCGGGCGTGAGCCTCGGGCTGCGGGCCGACGCATACGGCATGTTCTTCGCGCTGGTGTCCTCGACGCTGTGGTTGGTCAGCGCGATCTACGCGATCGGCTACATGCGGGGCGAGCGGCAGCTCGTGCGGTTCTTCGGCTTCTTCGCCCTGTGCGTCTCAACCACGGTGGGCATCGCCTTCGCAGAGAACCTGCTCACGCTGTTCCTGTTCTTCGAGCTCCTCACGCTGTGCACCTACCCGCTGGTGGTGCACGCCGAGACGCCCCAGGCGTTGCGGGCGGGTCGCATCTACCTGGTGTACACGCTCGTCGGCGGTGCCCTGGTGCTGGTCGGGTCGGTGATGACGTTCGATCTCGCCGGCAGTCTCTCGCTCGCGCACGCCGGCATCCTGCCGGCCGACGCGCCAGCGGCGTCGCTGATCGCGGTGTTCGCGACGCTCGTGGCGGGCTTCGGGGTGAAGGCCGCGATCATGCCGCTGCACGGCTGGCTGCCGAGGGCGATGGTGGCGCCGACACCCGTGAGCGCCCTGCTGCACGCGGTGGCCGTAGTGAAGGTCGGTGCCTTTGGTGTCACCCGGGTCATCTACAACGTCTTCGGCGCCGAGCTGCTGCACGACCTCGGGTACGCGTCGTACCTGGCGGGCCTGGCGGCGTTCACGATCCTGGCCGCGTCGGTCGTCGCGCTGTTCCAGGATCACCTCAAGCGGCGCTTGGCCTACTCCACCATCAGCCAGATGTCGTACATCCTGTTGGCCGCCTCGCTCCTGAGCCCCTTGGCGGCCTTCGCCGCGGTCGTGCACATCGCCAACCAGGCCTTCGCGAAGATCACGATGTTCTTCGCGGCGGGCGCGATCGAGCGAGTGACGGGTAGGACCCACGTGCATCAGTTCAGCGGCCTCGCCGCGGTGATGCCGTGGACGATGGCCGCCTTCACCGTGGCCGCCATGAGCTTCGTGGGCGTTCCGTTCCTGGCCGGATTCGTGACCAAGTGGTACCTTTTGCTCGGCGCGCTGGACGTTGGCGCGTGGTGGTTCGTGGTGGTCATGCTGTCGAGCTCGGTTCTCAATGCCGCGTACTGGGTACCGATCGTGCACCGGGCGTACTTCCGCTCGCCGGTGGCGGCCGTGCCGCGGGCCGATGGGGAAGATGCAGCCCCCGTCGCGCCCGCCGAAGCGGCGCCCGCGCCCGGCCATGCAGCGCCCGCGCCCGGCCATGCGGCGCCCGCGCCTGGGGGCCTGCGCACCGCTGTCGGCTCGCGCTGGCAGCCCGAGGCGCCCTGGACGCTGCTCGCGCCCATTCTCGTCGGCGCCGCGTACGTGCTGGCGCTCGGGGTGAGCGCGAACGTGCCCGGCATGCCGGCCTCGGTGGCCGAGGCCGCCGTACGCATCAGTTTCGGTCTGGAGGCGCCTGTTCCATGAACGAGCCCATCGTGAGCTGGTGGCCGCTCGCCACCCTCGTCCTGCCGCTGCTCGG
>PXAU01000116.1 GCA_003567075.1 Trueperaceae bacterium | reverse complement strand
TGGCGAAGTTGTAGTGCAGCACGGCGTCGAAGAGCATCATGCTGCCGTCGGTCGCGCCCAGGAAGTGCTGCAGCGCCGTACCCACGCCTGACCAGTACTCGCCGACGGCGAACAGCTGGCGGCCGCTACGCTGCCGTAGGCGCTCCAGCCAGGCCACGAAGAACCCCGCCTGGACGTGCTTGACCGCGTCGAAGCGGAAGCCGTCGACGCCGGTCGTGTCCACGAACCAGTCGCCCCAGTGCTCGAGCTCGGCCAGCACGTCGGGGTTCTCCATGTCGAGGTTGCAGCCCATGAGGAAGTCGTAGTTGCCCTTCTCCAGGTCGACGTCGGTGACGAAGCGCTTGCCCTCGAACAGGTACACCGCCTCCTCACCCTGCGAGAGCGCGTTGGCATCGGTGGCGTTGAAGTGCCACCAGTGCCAGTGGAGGGTGGAGTAACGTCCCTGCCGTCCAGGGAAGGTGAAGTGCGTCCAGGCGCGGATGGTCTGGGGCTCGCCGATGGGGCGATTGCGGTCGTTCGGGTCGAAGGGCGTGGCCGTGAACTCCTCTTCGGCGTCGCCGCCGAGCTTATGGTTGACGACCACGTCGGCGTAGACCTGGATCCCGGCGGCGTGCGCCGCGCGGATCGCCGCGAGCAGCTCGTCGCGCGTGCCGTACTTGGTGCGCACCGAGCCCTTCTGGTCGAACTCACCCAAGTCGAACAGGTCGTACACGCCGTAGCCGGTGTCGAACCCGCCGGCGGCCCCCTTGTAGGCCGGCGGCAGCCATACCGACGTCACGCCCGCGGCGGCCAACGCCTCGGCCTCGTTGGCGAGTTGGCGCCAGAGCGAACCGTCGGCCGGCAGGTACCAGTGGAAGTACTGCATCATCACGCCGTTGTATTCCTTCATGCTCTCTCCCTCGCGTCGGTGCTCACGGGCACGCCCGAACGCGCGGCGTGCATGCCGCGGCGGCGCCTGCGGGTCGCGTCCAGAGCGTACCGCGGTGTCGGCGCACGCCCCGGGCCAAACAACCGTGACGGCGTCTGCTATACTTCCGGACAAGACGATGACGATGTCACGACGAACCTTCCTACGTGGGCTGGTGGGTGGCGCCGCGGCGCTCGTCACCACGGGCCACGCCCTCGGCCGCAGCGTCTGGCCGCCCGATGGCGATGCGTTCGTGCCGGCCTACCTGCAACTCGAGGAGGAGGGGCGCTTCGCGGAACGCATCGACGAGGCGTACGCGCTGCTGGAGGACTGCCAGCTCTGCCCGCGGCGCTGTGGGGTGAACCGCCTGCGAGGCCAGACCGGCGTCTGCCGCACGGCCGACGAGGCCGTGGTGTTCTCAGCGCAACCGCACTACGGCGAGGAACTGCCGCTGGTCGGGCACTACGGCTCGGGCACCATCTTCTTCTCGAACTGCAACCTGCGCTGCGTCTTCTGCCAGAACTGGCCCATCGCGCACGAGGGCCGCGGCCAGCGGCTCGAGGTGGAGGACCTCGCCGATCTCATGCTGCGCGTGCAGCAGATCGGCTGCCACAACGTCAACCTGGTCACGCCCACGCACGTGATGCCGCAGATCCTGCAAGCCACACGTATCGCGGCGCAGAAGGGCCTGCGCATCCCGCTGTGCTACAACACCGGCGGTTACGATGCATTCGACGCCGTGCGACTGCTCGACGGCATCGTCGACATCTACCTGCCCGACCTCAAGTTCATGGACGACGACCAGGCCGAGTTGTACATGGGTGCCCCGGACTACCCCGAGACGGCGAAGGCCGCCATCGCCGAGATGCACCGGCAGGTGGGTGAGTTGGTCACCGACCCGCACGGTATCGCGCTGCGCGGGCTCATGATCCGGCACCTGGTGATGCCCAACCGCACCTCGAACGCCCACGACTTCGTCCACTGGGTGGCCGAGACGCTGACCCCGTCGACGTACGTGAACATCATGTCGCAGTACCGGGTGGAGCACTGGGCGTTCGAGCACCCCGACATCGCTCGCGCGATCACCGTCGACGAGTTCCTCGAGGCGATGACCTGGGCCGAGGAGGCCGGTCTCACGAACCTCGACGAGCGCTCGCTGATGCAGCGCGATCTCTTCCGCCGCCGCGGCGGCTGAAGCGCCGTCGTCACCGCAGCAGCCGCGGAGCACGATCGACGTCAGGCCCAGCGACCCTCGATCCGGCCGCCGCAGCCACGGCAGCGTCCCTCGTCGATGGCGACGTGCTCGACCATGAAGCCCATGCGCGCGATCGCCACCTCACCGCAGTGCGGGCAGAAGGTGTCCTCACCCTCGTGGCCCGTCACCCGCGCCACGTAGACGTAATGCACCCCGGCGTCCAACGCGATGGCGCGGGCGCGGTCGAGCGTCGACACCGGCGTGGGCGGCAGGTTGGCGAGCTTGTAGAGCGGGTAGAAGCGCGAGAAGTGCAGCGGCACGTCGCGCCCGAGCGCACCCACGATCCACTCGCACATGGCGCGGATCTGCGCGTCGTCGTCGTTGAGGGTGGGGATCACCAGGTTGGTGATCTCGAGGTGCACGCCGGCCTGGTGCAGAACCTCGAGGGTTCGCAGCACCGGACCAAGCTCAGCGCTGCACAGGTCGCGGTAGAACGCCTCGTCGAAGCCCTTGAGGTCGACGTTCACCGCGTCGACGACCGAGGCGAGCGCCAGGAGTGGCGCCTCCTCGATGTAGCCGCTGGTGTGCACGAGCACACGTAGGCCCGCCGCACGCGCCAAGGCCGCGGCGTCGAGCATGTACTCGAAGAACGCCACCGGCTCGCCGAAGGCGAAGCTGAGCGAGGCCGCGCCCACCTCGAGCGCGTGCTGCACGAGCGCGTCGGGCGGCAGGTCGTAGGCGTAGACCTCCTCGGGCGCCACGAGCGCCATGTCCCAGACCTCGCAGAAGCGACACTCGATAGGGCACCCGGCGGTCGAGACCGAGAGCGCCCGCGTACCCGGCAGCACGTGGAAGAAGGGCTTGCGCTCCACCGGGTCGAGCTGCACCAGGCTGGGGTTGCCGTAGACCAAGGTGTAGCCGCGACCGGCACGGTTCTCACGCACGCGGCACGGACCGCGCTGCCCGTCGGCCAACCGGCATCGCAGCGGGCACAAGGTGCAGCGCACCTCGCCACCACCCAGCGCCTCGAACCACGGCGACGGCTGGCGACCGATGAGGCCCGGCTGGGCGGACTGCGCGCGCGCCGTCGGCGCGCCGAGGAGCGCGCCGCCTACGCACAGCGCGCAGGCACCGACCGCGGCGGCTTTCAGCAGCTCGCGGCGCGTCAGGCCGGTCGGAGCGTCAGCCGAAGCGTCGAGGGTCGGATCAGGTCGTTCGCGCATCGTTCCTCACCGGGCGGAGGCCGCCCATCCAGAGCACCACGAACGCGGTCGCGTTCGCCACCGCAGCCAGCACGCAGCACGCGACGATGCCCAGCACGGGTGCGATCACCGCACTCGCCACCGCCGCACCACTGCATGCACCAACCAATTCTACCCCGTACACCGCGGCGGTGGCGCGCTCGGGACGTCGGTCGAGCGCCACGTAGCAGGCCGCGGCCAAGGGGAAGTCGACGCCGTTGAGGAAGCCCGATGCGAAGGTGAAGCCGGCGAAGAGCGCGAACACGGCGGCGGCCGAAGGCACGCCGCCCGCCCAGGGCAACGCCACGCCGATGGCCAGCGCCAGGATCGCGACGCTCGCCTGCACCGCCGCGAGCACCCGGCGATCGGCCGGGTCGCGCACGAGCACCTGGGTGAGCGTGGCGCCCAACGCCAGTCCCGCCATGAACACCGCCACGATCAACCCGACCATCTCGAAGACGAAACCGTAGATGCTCTGGAACGCGAACAGGAGAGCGATCTGCATCGTCATCGTCGAGAGGCCGGTGGTGAAGACGGCGCACAGCACCGCGAAGCGGGGCGCTGCGTGCGCGCGCGTCGCGCGCCGCCCGGACAGCAGTGCCGCCACGGCGAGCACCAGGGCCAGCGGCGGCAGCACCCACCACGGCTGCACCCGCGCGATCCAGCGCAAGAGCGGCGCCTCGTCCGCGCGGGTGAGGACGTTCCAGAAGAGCAGCGTGTGGTAATAGCCCACCGGGCGGAAGTCGGTGTTGACGAAGAAGCGCTCGGCCACGGCCGGCAGGTCGGCCTCCGCGGCGCGCTGCTGCGCCACGCTACCGGGCAGGAGCGGGCTGGCCGGCGGCGGGCCGAGATGCGCATCGGGGCTGCGACCGTGGTGGCGCAGGATCCAGTTGATGCGCTCGAGCGGTCCCGGCTCGAGCAGCAGCGCAAGGTGACCGGCCGCGAAGCCGGGGCTCTCCACGCCGCGCTCGACGAAGCGCTGCATGAGCACGGCGGGATCGACCGATACCTGCTCGGGCTCGAGCGACGCGATGAGCGCCAGCGACCGCTCGCCGACGGCGAGCACCTCCGGGAACACCCGCCGGAGCGTATGGAAGAGCGTCGCGTTGCGGTTCGCGATGCCCATGCCGCGCAGGTCCGGCGTCGACACCGCGCCGATGACGAGCACGCCGCCCGGCCGCAGCCGGTCAGCCGCCTCGGTGAAGAACTGCTCGGTGTAGAAGCGGTTGAGGACCGCGGTCGTCGGGTCGGGCACGTCGACCAGGATGAGATCGAAGGCGTCGCCACCGGCCTTGACGAAGAGCCGGCCGTCGGTGTGCCACACGCGCACGCGCGGGTCGTCCAGCGCCGCGCGCGTCCCTGGGCCCAGGTAGGGCCTGGCCGCCGCCACCAGGGCCGGGTCGAGCTCCACGTAGTCGACGTGGTCGACGGGATGACGAACGATCTCGCGCAGCGTCCCGCGTAGCCCACCGCCGACGAGCAGCACCCGACGCGGATCGGGATGCTGCGTCATGGCCAGGTGCGCGAGCGCCACCGCCGGCTGTTCCTCGAAGCCGACGTCGCGCTCCCCCACCCCGCCGGTGGAGAACACCAGATGCCCGCTCTGGTAGAAGCTGAACTGGTCCTCGTGCTGCAGCACCGCGATGGTGCCGTAGCGCGAGCGGTGGACGTCGAGCAGCTCGTAGTGGGGGGCCCGCAGGTGCCATTGCAGCTGCGACGACCACCAGTCGAGCCGCGGCAGCCAGGGCGCCAGAGCCAGCCCCAGCGCGAGGGCCGCGAGCCCCACCCAGCGCCGCTGCGGCAGCAGCACCGTCGCGAGCAGCACGACGCCGATCGTCAGGCTGACCTGGAAGGCGTCGAGGTGATGGACCAGCAGCAGCGTGAACGCCAGGCCGCCCGCGACGTTGCCGAGCGCTTCCCCGACGTACGTCTTGGACGCGCCGGAGCTGCCACTGACCCCGTCGCGCTCGCGCCACAGGCGCGCCAGGAGCACGAACTGCGCGCCGAGCAGGAGCGTGGTGGGCGCCATCACGAGCAGGCTCGAGAGGGCCATGTCGGTCAACGACAGCAGCGCGCCGGCGGGAACGTCGAAGGCGCCCGGCAGGACGCGGATGACGAGCACGGTCGCCGGCAGCAGCAGCGCGACGAGCGCCGCGTCGAGGAGCAGCAGGCGCCGCGCGTCGGGCCAGCGCTGCAGCGCGGCAGCGCCCAACCGGCTCCCCACACCCACCCACACCATCCAGGCAGCCAGGATGATGCCCAGCGACAACTCGTTGCCGTGGAACACCATCAGCAGCTCGCGCAGGTACACCACCTGCCCGATCTGGCAGGTGACGCCCAGCATGAGCACCGTCGGCAACTGCGCCGGGAGGCGTCGTGTGAACCGTCGCCGCATGCGTCCCCTCAGGGGACTCTAGGCACGCTGGCCGGCGTGGTCAACGGCAGGGCGTCCCGCCACGGGCCGTGCTCGCACGCCCATCGCGGGCGTCGCTACGCGGCCCGCCGCGGACGTAGGCGCACCGTCCGCCGTGCGCTTCAGCACACGGCCCGCCGCGGACGTCAGTACACGAGCAGCGTGAACGCGATGATGGCCACGCCGACGATGCCGGTGGCGACGTCGATCAGCACCACGCCGCGACCGCGGTCCTTGCGCAGCAAGCCCGCCACCCAGGCCTGGAAGCGCTCGTAGTCGAACAGCAGGACGATGCCCTTGAGGGCAGTGAGCGAGAACACCAGCGCGAGCACCCAGGAGTAGGGCACGGCGGTGGTGAAGTGCACGTACCAGGTGAGCGCGACGAGCCCCAGTCCCAGGATCGCCACGGGCACCAGCCAACGCGGTCGCTCACGGGCGTAGGTCTTGGCGATGAAGGCCTGCTCGTCCCAGGGCAGCACGTGCATGTAGAGGGGCTTCAAGGCGGCGGCCAGGCCGAAGGCGACGCCGAGCACGGTGAAGTAGTTCATGCCTCTCCTTGGGCGTCAGGCGAAGTACGCCAGCACCAGGAACACGGGCACGAGCACGGCGCGCGTGAGCGCGACGCGGCGCCAGGCGCGGTCGCCCTCGATGGCGACCACCGCTGCGCGCCCTTTCGGGTTGAGGATCACCAGGCCGGCCTTCAGCGCCGCTCCCACGGGGATCACCACCATCAGCGTCCAGCCTGCCCAGGTGCGCTCCGGCGCGAGCACGAAGCCGGCGAGCGCCGCCAGGTAGAGCGCGGCGAAGGCGACGAGCCCGAGGACGAACCACCATGGGCGTCGCGCGCCGCTGTACGCCTTGGCCTCGACGGCCTGGAAGCGCCCACCCAGGGCGTAGATGAGCACGCTCGTGGCCAGCACCGCGGCCGCGAGCACCAGCGCGAACACCTTCGGCAACGTCGTTTCCATGGCCCTCTCCAGGCTGCCGTCGACACCCTGTCGACGTGTGACTAACCGGTCATGTGACCGCATGGTCATTATCGTCCATTGGGGCGCGCGGTGTCAACGGAGTCGCCATGACCACTGGCGCCCGCGCCGGGGTAGCATATGACTGACCAGTCACACGAGGAGGGCGCGATGCCCAAGCCGACCTTCTTCAACCTGCCCGAGGACAAGCGCCGCCGCTTCACCGACGCCGCGCTCGACGAGTTCGCCCTGCACGACTACCGCAGTGCCTCGGTGAGCCGCATCGTGAGCACCCTGGGCATCGCCAAGGGCAGCGTGTACCAGTACTTCGAGGACAAGCAGGAGCTCTATCTCTACCTGGTCACGCTGGCGGCGCAAACGAAGTTCGAGTGCATCGACGCTGCGGTCCGCGGCGAGGCCTCGGTCCGCGGCAACGTCTCGGCCCCGAGCAGCGAGCCCGGCTTCTTCGAGCGCTACGAGCGGACGGTGTACCACGGCGCCCGCTTCGACTTCACCCACCCGCGCCACGGCACGCTGCTCTACAACGCCACGTACGAGCCCAGCGGCGAGATGCTGGCCGTCTCGGCCCGCCTCCGCGAGCAATCGGCACGCTATCTCCGCTCGCTGGTCGAGGCCGGGCTCGCGACCGGCGACCTGCGCGCCGACCTCGACGTCGAGTTCGCCGTGTTCGCCCTCTACCAGCTGACGATCTCGCTGCGCGACTACCTCTCGGAGCGCTTCCGCTTCTCGTTCAAGGGTGCGGTGCAAGCCGGTGCCGGGCCGCCGATCAGCGACGAGGCCTTGCGAGAGGTCATCGCCGAGCTCGCGCGCCTGCTCCGCCAGGGCCTCGGCCCGGTCGCCACGACGACGGAGGAGCAGCGGACACAACCTCGCGTATGCTGAGCTGCGCAACGCTGCGCCGTTCTGGAGACCCGGCACGACGCTGCGCACGCGAACGGAGTCGACGGTGCACGAGGCGGAACGAAGCGCGCTGGACGGGCCGTCGGGCTGGGTGTTCGACGTCCGGCGCTTCTCGCTCCACGACGGGCCCGGCATCCGCACGACGGTGTTCTTGAAGGGCTGCCCACTGCGGTGCAGCTGGTGCCACAACCCCGAGAGCCAATCGCCGCGCGTCCAGTTGCTGCACCGCCCCGAGCGCTGCCTCCACTGCAGTGCCTGCCTGCAAGCGTGCAGCGTGGGCGCGATCAGGCGCGATGGCGAGGAGCTGCTGACGGATCCGGCCGCCTGCGACCTGTGCGGCGCCTGCGCCGACGCCTGCCCGGCCGAGGCCAGGGTCCTCGTCGGCCGCGAGGCGTCCGTCGGCGAGGTCCTACGCGAGCTCGAGCGCGACCGCGTCTTCTACGACGAGTCGGGCGGCGGTGCCACCCTCTCCGGCGGCGAACCGCTCGCCCAGCCGGCCTTCACGCGCGCGCTGCTGCACGGCTGCCGCGAGCGCGGCATCCACACCGCGCTCGACACCGCCGGGTACGCCGACGCCGATGTGCTGCTCGACCTCGCGGCGCACGCCGACCTGGTCCTTTACGACCTCAAGCACACCGACGCGGACGCCCACAGGCGCGGCACCGGCGTCTCCAACGACGCCATCCTGGCGAACCTGCGGCGGCTGCTGACCGGCGGGCACGAGGTGATCGTGCGCATCCCGCTGGTGCCGGGCTTCAACGACGCGCCTGCCGACCTCCAGGCGACGGCCGCCTTCCTGGCCACGTTGGACCCGGTGCCCCCCGTGCAGCTGTTGCCCTTCCACGCCGCCGCCACGGCCAAGTACGTGCGCTTCGGCCTTCGCTACCCGCACGCCGGCAGCCGGCCGCAGACGCCGGCCCAGCTCGAGGCCGTCAGGGGCAGCTTCGAGCGCGCGGGCGTGCCGGCACGGATCGGAGGTTGACGCCGTGACCGAACGTATCGCCCGCCTGCGCCGCCGCAGCCTCGAGACCGAACCGTCCGTCTCCGCCGAGCGCGCTCTCCTGGTCACGCGCGTCTACCGCGACGAGCACGGCAAGCAGCCGACGCCGGTGCTGCGGGCGCTGGCGCTGCAGGCGCTGTGCGAGCACCAGACCCTGCACCTCGGCGACGACGAGCTCATCGTCGGCCAGCGTGGCCCCGGCCCGAAGGTGGTGCCCACCTACCCCGAACTCACCTGCCACTCGCTCGACGACCTGCG
>PXAU01000272.1 GCA_003567075.1 Trueperaceae bacterium | reverse complement strand
TCATCGACGAGTCCGAGGTGCTGACGCCTGCGGACGAAGCCCACCACATCGACAAGCAGGCCTTCACGGTGCCCTTCGTGTGCGGCGCCACCGACATCGGCGAGGCGCTACGGCGCATCGGTGAGGGGGCGGCCATGATCCGCACCAAGGGTGAAGCCGGCACCGGCAACGTGGTCGAGGCGGTGCGCCACGCGCGTTCTGTGCTGGGCAGCATCCGCGCGCTGCAGGCGATGGCGCGCGAGGAGCTGATGGCCTTCGCCAAGCACCACGGTGCGCCTTACGACGTGGTGCGCTTCGTGCACGAGCACGGGCGGCTGCCGGTGGTCAACTTCGCGGCCGGTGGCGTGGCCACCCCCGCGGACGCGGCCCTCATGATGCAGTTGGGTCTCGACGGCGTGTTCGTCGGCTCGGGCATCTTCAAGGCCGCCCCCGACGTGACCGACCCGGCTGAGCGCGCCCGCGCCAGCGCCAAGCGGGCGGCTGCCATCGTCAAGGCCGTGACCCACTACGACGATCCGGACGAGCTCGCGGCGCTGAGCCGCGGCCTGGGTGAGGCGATGGTCGGCATCGAGATCGACAGCCTGCTCGAGGAGCAGCGGCTGGCGACCCGCGGCTGGTGAGCGTGCAGGGTACCGTCGCTGGCCCTTCTCATCGGCGCTGCCTGCTATCGTTCGGAACGTGATCGCCAAGATCGTCCAGGCCGCCTTGCTGGTGCTCGTGACCGGGGTCTTGAGCCTGGTCGCGTTGTTCGGCGCCTCGGCGCTGAAGTGGGCGCAGGAACTGCCGAGCTTGGAGGCCCTCGACGCGATCGAGTTCACGGCCACCTCGCAGGTGTTCGCGCGCGACGGCACCGAGATCGGTCAGATCGTGCCGGTGTTCGGTGAGGAGCGAGAGTCGACCAACCGCATGCCGGTCTCGCTCGAGGAGATCTCGCCGGCGGCCTTGCAGGCGATCATCGCTTACGAAGACGCGCAGTTCTTCCGTCACTTCGGCTTCAACCCGCTCTCCGTGGCGCGGGCCTTCTACGCCGAGTTCGTGGGCGACGCCGACCGCGGCGGCTCCACCATCACCACGCAGTTGGTCAAGAACACGGTGCTCTACGACCTGCGCAGCGACCGCTCGATGGAGCGCAAGGCCAAGGAGCTGATGCTGGCCATCGAACTCGAGCGGCGCCTCACCAAACGCGAGATCCTCTACCAGTACGTCAACGTCGTGTTCTGGGGCGGCAACGTCTACGGCATCCGCGCCGCCGCGCAGACGTACTTCGGCAAGGAACCGAGCGAGCTCACGCTGGCCGAGGGGCTCTACCTGGCCCGTCTGATCCCGGCGCCAAACGTTCGCCACGACGACTTCCTCGGCAGCCGCGCGAGCATGCGCGAGGTGCTCAACCGCATGGTGCGCACCAACGTCATCTCCAGCGAAGCGGCCGATCGCGCCTGGCGCGAGCCGTTGCAGCCGCGCGGCTGGCGGGTCAGCTACGACGGACGCGGCAACGTGGTCGAGGCCGAGCGCACCGACGAGCAGGTGCTGGTCCAGACCAGCATCAGTTCCGACCTCTCGCGCGATGTCCTGATCTCCGTGCGCAACTTCCTGACCGACCGCTTCGGCGAGGGCGTGGTGTTCGGCCAGGGCGGGCTACGCATCTGGACCACCATCGACGTGCAGGCCCAACGCGCCGCCAACGAGGCCGCGCTCCGCGCCGAAGCGCCCCCGGGCGCGCAGCTCGCCATCGCCGGGCTCGACCCTGAGACGGGTGGGATCCTGGCCATGGTGGGCGAGCGTCCGCAGCCGGGCGAGCCGCCCGGCGAACTCAACCGCGTGACGCAGGCGCGCCGGCAGCCGGGCTCGTCGTTCAAGCCGATCGTCTACGCCACCGCCATGGAGTTGGGCGGTCTGCACCAGGCGAGCGTGATCGTGGACGCCCCCGCGGTGTTCGAGACGCGCGGGATGCCGCCCTACGAGCCGCGCAACTGGGACGACGCGTTCCTGGGACCGCTCACGGTGCGCGAGAACATGAACCAATCGCGCAACATCCCCGCGGTCAAGGCGCTCGAGGCGGCCTCGGCGCAGGCGGTGGCGGACCGCGCGCGTGAGCTCGGCATCGACGTGCAGCCGTACTTCGCGCTGGCGCTCGGGGCGTTCGAGGTGACGCCGCTGCAGCACGCCAGCGCCTTCGGTGCCTTCGCCAACGCCGGCGAGCTGGTGGAGGCGCACCTGGTCACGCGCGTGGAGGACGCCGAGGGCAACGTGCTGTTCGAGGCGCGGCCGCGCCGCAAGCAGGTCTGGTCACCCCAGACCGCCTACGCCATGCTCGACCTGCTGCACGGCAACGTCGTCGATACCAACCCTGTCGCGTTGTCGCACCGCGTGAACGTCCCGGGCCGCTGGGTGGCGGGCAAGACCGGCACCACCAACGACGATCGTGACATCTGGTTCGTGGGCGCCACCCCGGGCCTCACCGCGGTGGTGTGGATCGGCAACGACCTCAATCGTTCGCTCCCGTCGACCATGGTGAACGCCAGCGGCGTGAACGAGCGCGTCACCAGCTCGCGACAACCGATCTACGTCTGGAACGACTTCGTCACCAACGCGCTGCAAGGCCGACCCGCCAACAGCGACGGCTTCCCGGTGCCCGACGGCATCGTGTTCCACCGCATCGACCGCACCACGGGCGTGATCAGCGGTAGCGGTACGCCGGTGGCGCTGCCGGCCAGCATCGATGTGGCCAACACGGGCGTCGGCCGCTCGCTGATGATCGAGTTGGCCATCGACCGACGGACCGGCGAGCGCGCCACGGCCGACACGCCCTGGGCGTTCGTCGACGTGATCGAGGTCGACCCCGCCGATCTCGACCAGGTGCTCGGCGGTGGCGTGCCGCTCGGCGATCCGTGAGCGACGCCTCCGACGCCGGGGCGACTTCGCACAACGACACCATCACCGCCGTCAGCGGCGTGCAGGTCGGCCATTGGAGCGATCCGGCCGCCCGCACGGGCTGCACCGTGCTGCTGCTGCCACCCGAGGGGGCGGTCACCTCGGGGTTGTCGCTCGGTGCCGCGCCAGGCTCGCGCGAGCAGGCCCTGCTGGCGCCGGAGAAGGCTGTCGAGCGCGCGCACGCCCTGGTGCTCACCGGCGGCTCGGCCTTCGGGCTGGCCGCCGCGGACGGCGTGATGCGGGAACTCGAGGCGCGCGGTGTCGGCCACCCCACGCCAGCGGGACCGGTGCCGATCGTGCCGGCCGCGGTGCTGTTCGACCTCATGGTCGGTGACGCGCGGGTACGCCCCGGCGCCACCCAGGGCGCGCTGGCGACCCAGGGGGCGAGCGATGCGCCGGTCACGCTCGGCGCGGTCGGAGCGGGTACCGGCGCGACCGTGGGCAAGCTGGCCGACGGCTTCGCCGCGGCCGTCCCTTCGGGCCTCGGCAGCGCGGTGATGCGCGTCGCCGGGGCGCTGGTCGGGGCGTTGGCGGTGTCGAACGCAGCCGGTGACCTTGTCGATCCCGACACCGGCGGGCTGGTGGCCGGCAGCGGTCGCGCCCGTGACCCAGAGGCCGTCGCCGCGCTGCTTGGTCTCCCGGCAGGGATCAGTACCACGCTCGTGGCGGTCGTCACCGACGCGCCGCTCGCCAAGGCTGAAGCGCACGCGTTGGCGCTGAGCGCGCACATCGGCATCGCCCGCGTCACCCGGCCGTCGCATACGGTGCACGACGGCGACACGAGTTTCGTGGCCAGCACCGCGCGCGGCCCGCGGGTGGCCGTTGCTGCGCTCGGGGTCGCCGTCCAGGAGGTGGTGGCGCGAGCGCTGCTTCGTGGCGCCAGGGCGGGGCGCCCGGCGTGAGCGTTGCTGCGCGATGCCCGGGCGAGGTGCGCGGCGTACGCCGGGCGCCTGCCAGCATCGGTGTGCTGGCTCTGCAGGGCGCCTTCCGCGAGCACCGGCTGGCGCTCGAGCGTGTGGGTGCGCACGCCACCGAAGTCCGGCGCCCGGCCCACCTCGAGGGGCTCGACGGCCTGATCATCCCCGGGGGCGAATCCACCACCATCGGCAAGCTCCTGCAGGCGTACGGCCTCGACGAGGCGATCCAGGGCTTCGCCGCGAGCGGCGGTGCCCTGTGGGGCACCTGCGCCGGCGCCATTGCGGTGGCGAGCGTGATCGAGGGGCAACCCCAGCAGCCGCGCCTGGGCCTGCTCGAGGTGCGGGTGGCTCGGAACGGCTACGGGCGCCAGGTGGCCTCGTTCGAGGCGGACGTGCGCGTGGAGGGTTGGGACGCGCCCTTTCGCGCGGTGTTCATCCGTGCGCCGCGCATCACCGGCGTGGGCGCGGGGGTGCGCGTGCTGGCGGTGTACGATGATCAGCCGGTCGCGGTCGGGGACGAGGCGACGCTCGCGACCGTGTTCCATCCAGAATTGACAGGCGACGATCGATGGCACCAGGCCTTCGTGGAGCGGTGCCTCGGGACGCGAGCAGCACGCCGCGCCAACGCGTCGGCCGAGACGAGGACCGCATGAGCCACCCCGTGAACCTCTTCCACCTGAGTCCCGGCGAGCGGGCGCCCGAGCAGGTGCATGCCGTCATCGAGGTCCCCATGGGCGCCTCGAACAAGTACGAGTACGACGAGCGGCTCGGCATCTTCAGGCTCGACCGGGTGCTCTATAGCCCCATGCATTACCCCGGCGACTACGGCTTCGTGCCCGGGACCCTGGCCGACGACGGGGATCCCGTCGACGTGCTGGTGATGATGAACCGCGCCACCTTCCCGGGGGCGGTGCTGCGCGCGCGCCCGCTGGGGTACCTGGAGATGGCCGACGAGAAGGGCAGCGACCAGAAGATCCTGGCGGTGCCCGTCGACGACCCGCGCTACGACAGCACCCGCCACCTCGACAACGTGTCGCGCCACCGCCTGCGCGAGGTCGAGCACTTCTTCCGCATCTACAAGGAACTCGAGGGAAAACACACGCAGGTCGACGGCTGGCACGGTATGGAGGACACGTACGCGCTCATCGTGCGGGCCATCGAAGCCTACCGCGTGCGCTTTCCCAGCGAAGAGAGCGGCTGAATCGAGTCGGGAGGCGGTTCGGGTCACGGCTCCTACGGCGCCGGGGCATCTGCACCTCCATTCGCGGCTATCAGGCATTAGGCTAGGCCATCGTGTTCTCATCGGGTACCTTCCTCCGGTTGCCGCGCACGTTGGCAGCCCTCGGAGGTCGGGTCGTTGCCGGTTGAAGAGTGAGGTGGTGCGCGGTGTCGGGTCGGTCATGGGTTGTCGTGATGCTGGTGGTGCTGTCGATGCTGGTGGCTGGGTGCCAGACCCCGCCGACGCCCGCTGTTCTTCGGGTGGTGGTCGACCAAGCTGACCAGGTGCTCGTGGTGGGCACCTCCGTGACGCTGTCCGCGACCGTCGACGTGGTCGGTGGCGCCAGCTCCGCGGTGCGCTGGTCGGTCGACGACGATGCGGTGGTGTCGGTGGGCAGCAGCGGCGTCGTGACCGCCGTGGCCGAGGGTGAGGCCGTGGTGACGGCGACCAGCGCCTTCGATGCCAGCAAGAGCGACAGCGTGGTGGTGACGGTCGCACTCGACGACGCCCCGGTGGCTCCGGGTACGCTCGAAGTCCGGTTCGGCGGGCTCCCCGCAGGTGTGTCGAGCGTGTTGTCGGTGCAAGCGAGCGACGGTGAGGGCGGTGTCGTGCGCCGTGATCTCGTAGGTCCCTCTGGCACGGTGCGGATCGTACTCCCGGCGGGTACCTACTCGTTGCGAGTGGGCGAGGTCATCGCCGCTGGCGACGTGCGCGGTTTGTTTGCAGTGCGTAGCATTTCCGCGCGTGTCGTTGAGGTAGTGGAGTCGAAGACGTCTTCGCTGGACGTCGAGTTCGCGAGGATCGGTGACGTCGCCGAGAACGTAAGGGTGGTGTCGGGCGACGATCTGCGGGACCTCGTGTCGGCCGAGGGCTCGACACTCGTCTTCCTGGAGGGCGCGCCGGCGTTGTCGGGCCTCACGGTTGGTGACGTCATCGTGCTCGACCTTGACGCGTCGGTTGATCGAACGGCGCTGTTTGGCGCGGACGCTGTCGCCGCCGCGAGTGTGTCGGGGACGATCGGTGATGCTTGGGATTGGTTGACGAACACGGCAGGAGACGTCGCACGCGTCGTGGTCAACACCACCGAAGGCATCGTCGATGGGGTCAGCGTCTTCGTGGTGGAAACCCTTCCAGCGACGTTGGCGAACCTGGTTGAGTCTGAGCTGGAGTGGACCTACGCCGAGCACATTTCCGTCGTCCCGCTCCAGCTGCCTTCTGTGGACGCCGAACCGTGGAAGCACATCAGCGGTGGGGCAACGATGCGCGACGTCACCATCGACGTCAGCTTGCGGGGTCGACGGGAACTGGTGGTCGGCGGCTTGTTGACCATACCAGAGCAGTACCAGCCGCTCGCCATTCCGGGGGCAGAGTGCTTCCTCGTGGCGACGGCCACGGGATGGGTGACGGCGCCCGTTATCCTCTCCTCTTGTCCAACGTGGTTCGTCGTTGAAGAGTACGACGTCAACGTCACCATCGGTGAGTACGATCTTGAGCTCTCGCTCGACGTGCCGACTGAAGGACTGAACCTCTCCTGGCAGCAATTGTTGGCACACGCGAAGTTCGTCGCATTGGTCTGGAGCCTGGATGTCGATGCCGGGGCGAGCATGCCGGCACTGACGCTCAGCGCGCGTGAGCGTCTCGAGTACCGCTCGACGTACTTCAACGATGGCACAGGTGGCGTGTTCGGCGAGCCTACTGCAACCTCGTTGGATGTCGAGGTGACCCTCGGTGACCGCCACGGAGCGCTTGCGCCGTCGCTCAAGGGGCTGGTCAGCCTCGGCGTGAGCTTGACCGACCCGACGACGGTCTTTCAGTTGTTCGCGAAAGCAGGCGCGGGTGCGACGATCACCAGCTCGTTCGGTGATCCCGGCGCCCATCGCGACGTGTGGCCGTTCACCGTCGACGCGATCATCGAAGCGACAGCGGGTGCGAGGACCGTCGTTCCGTGGAGCCCCAAGGCGGAGTACCTCATCGAGACGGCTCCCTGGCGCTTGTGGGAGTGGCCCGTCATTGGCGACAGCAAGCTGGAGTTCGGCACGATTCCCGAGGGAGCCATCGTTCGCTACCAGGCGTGGTCAACGGGTGTCACGGGTACCGTCGGATCGCGTTACGTGCTCGTCGAACCGGATGTCCGTCATGACGTGTGGGTCGAACCTGACGGTGCGGCTGTACTCGTTCCAGATGGCGTTTCTTGCGATGTCGAAGAGGTCGTCGACGGCGGCCTACGTGTTCGCCTAGGTGCGTTGCCCATCCGTGGCGTATGCACGATCAGCATCGCTGCAGACGGTTCTGGTCCGTCGCCCAGCGTCGCGTTCACCACCATCGCCGCTGGCAACGCGCACGCGCTTGCGCTCGATGCTGACGGCAACGCCTGGGCCTGGGGTGCAGGCGGCAACGGTCGGCTCGGGAACGGCGTTACCAGCAGCCAGGCCGCACCTGTCGCCGTAACCATGCCGTCAGGGGTGGCATTCACGTCCGTCGCCGCGGGCTTCGAGCACTCCTTGGCGCTCGATGTTGACGGGAACGCTTGGGCGTGGGGGTATGGCGACTTCGGTCAACTCGGCACCGGCGATGGGCTCGACCGGCTCGTGCCCACGCGCGTGAGCATGCCGGCTGGGGTTGCCTTCACGTCGGTGGCCGCCGGCGGCTTCCACTCCTTGGCGCTGGACACGACAGGCGCTGCGTGGGCGTGGGGGTACGGCGAATACGGCCAGCTCGGCAACGACGGCAGCGCTCTGCAGCTCACGCCGGTTCGCGTGAGCATGCCTGCAGGTGTGTCGTTCACGTCGGTGTCGGGGGGTCTCGATCACTCGCTGGCGCTCGATACGAGCGGCGCCGCGTGGGCGTGGGGCTTCGGGTTCTATGGGCAGCTCGGTGTCGGCGACGACGATGATCGCTTCGTGCCTAACCGCGTGAGCATGCCCGGTGGTGTGACGTTCACCTCCGTGTCGGCGGGTCTGGACCACTCGTTGGCGCTCGATACGAGCGGCGCCGCGTGGGCGTGGGGCTTTGGCTCGGATGGGCAACTCGGGAACGGTCACGGTGATCACCGCGACGTGCCGGTGTCGGTCAGCATGCCCGCCGGGACCGCGTTCTCCTCGCTCGTAGCAGGCAACACGCACTCGTTGGCGCTCGACGGCGCCGGCAACGGCTGGGGCTGGGGGTCGGGTGACGATGGCCAGCTCGGACACGGCGGCCGGGGCGGCCGGTTCGCGCCGGTGCCGGTGAGCATGCCGGCGGGCCGGAGCTTCAGTACGTTGGCGGCCGGCGCGGCCTTCTCGTTGGCGCTCGACGGCCGCGCCGACGCCTGGGCATGGGGGCGCGGCGCCGATGGTCGCCTGGGAACGGGTAGCGTGGCTGACCAACTCCTCCCGGACGCGGTCACGATGCCGTAGGAAGGATGTCACACGTGGTCGCCGCTCTCACTGACCGCTGCTAGCATGCACATGGATGGATGGACGGATGGGTGGGTGTGCGTGGGTGGGCGTGAGGCGGTGAGGCCATGATCCTGCATCGGACGATGCTGCACATGCTCGTTGGGTTTGCGCTCGTGGCGCTCGTGGTGGCCTGCAACGGTACGGACGTGCCCGTGCGGGCGGTGCTGGGCGTGTCGATCGATCAGGCCGAGGTGTCGCTGCCGGTCGGTGCGACCACCACCTTGACCGTCACGGTCGAGGTGAGCGGCGGGGCGAGCCAGGCGGTCACCTGGTCCAGCAACAACACCACGGTCGCGACGGTCACCGCCGGCGTGGTCAACGCCCGAGCGGCCGGCGTCGCGACGATCCGGGCCACCAGCGTCGAGGACGGCACGCAGAGCGGCAGCGTGATGGTGACCGTGACGCCGGCCTTCGGC
>PXAU01000014.1 GCA_003567075.1 Trueperaceae bacterium | reverse complement strand
CGTCTCGCTCAGGCGACCCCCGAGCGGCGCATGGCCTCGAGCACGGCGTCGCCCATGTCCGAGGGCGTGGTCGCGATCACGGCGCCGGCCGCCTGCAGCGCCGCGATCTTCTCGGCGGCCGTGCCGGCCCCGCCGGAGATGATGGCGCCGGCGTGGCCCATGCGCTTGCCCGGCGGCGCGGTGGTGCCGGCGATGAAGGCCGCCAGCGGCTTGGTGACGTGCGCGCGCATGAAGGCGGCGGCCTCCTCTTCGGCGCTGCCGCCGATCTCGCCGATCATCATGATCGCGTGCGTGTCCGGATCGTCCTGGAACAGCCGCAGCACGTCGACGAAGCTCGTGCCGTTGACCGGGTCGCCGCCGATGCCGATCGCGGTCGTCTGGCCCAGACCGTTGTCGCTGAGCTGCTTCACCGCCTCGTAGGTGAGCGTGCCCGAGCGGCTGACCACCCCGACGCGCCCTCCCTCGTGGATGTAGCCGGGCATGATCCCGATGCGGCAGGCGTGCGGGGTGATCACGCCCGGGCAGTTGGGCCCCACCAGCCGCGTGACCTTGCCTTCGAGGTAGCGCTTGACCCGAACCATGTCCTGGATCGGGATGCCCTCGGTGATGACCACCACCAGCGCGATCCCGGCGTCGGCCGCCTCCATGATCGCGTCGGCCGCGAAGGGCGGTGGCACGAACACCACCGAGGCGTCGGCGCCGGTGGCGGCCACGGCGTCGCGCACCGTGGCGAAGATCGGCACCTCGACCCGGTAGCGGCCGCTGCGGCCGGGGACGCCGCTGGCGTCCACCTCGCCCTCGAACACCTCCACCTCGCCCGCGCGGCTCGGGTGCGTGGCGGCCACCACCTGCGTGCCGTAGGCGATGGAGCGGTCGACGTGGAACTTGCCGGCGCCGCCCAGGCCCTGCACCAGCAGCTTCGTGTGGCTGCCGACGAGGACGCTCATCGGGCCAGCTCCACGATGCGCCGCGCGCCTTCGGCCATGCTGCCGGCCACCACCAGGCCCGGCAGCTCGGCCTGTTGGATGATGCGTGAGCCCAGCGCCACGTTGGTCCCCTCCAAGCGCACCACCAGCGGTACCTGCAGGCCCACGTTGCGCACGGCCTGCAGCACGCCGCTGGCGATGGTGTCGCACTTCATGATGCCGCCGAAGATGTTGACGAAGATGCCCTTCACCGCCGGGTCCTTGGTGATGATCTCGAACGCGGCGGTGACGTTCTCCTCGGTGGCGCCGCCACCGACGTCGAGGAAGTTCGCCGGCTCGCCGCCGGCCTCCTTGATGGTGTCCATGGTGGCCATCGCCAAGCCGGCGCCGTTGACCAGGCAGCCGATGGTGCCGTCGAGCTTGATGAACGACAGGCCGTACTCGGCGGCCTCGACCTCGGCCGCGTCCTCCTCGCTCAGGTCGCGCAGGGAGGCAAGTTCGGGATGGCGGAAGAGCGCGTTCTTGTCGAACGAGACCTTGGCGTCGAGCGCCATCACGGCCCCCCCCTGCGTCACCACCAGCGGGTTGATCTCGACCATGTCGGTGTCGAGCTCCACCCCGGCGCGCGCCAGCGCGCTGACGAAGGCGCGCCCCGACTTCGCCGCCTCGCCGCGCAACCCCAGGCGCCAGGTGAGGGCGTGCGCTTGGAAGGGCAGCAGCCCCACCGCCGGGTCGATCGTCTCGCGCAGGATCGCCTCGGGCCGCTCCGCGGCCACCTCCTCGATCTCGGTGCCGCCCTCGGTCGAGGCCATCACGAGGTTGCGTCCCGTGGCGCGGTCGAGCACGACGGAGAGGTAGAGCTCGCGCTCGATGTCGATGCCCTGCTCGACGTAGAGGCGGTTCACCTGCTTGCCGTCGGGTCCGGTCTGCACGGTCACGAGGGTGCTGCCGAGCATCCGCTCGGCGAGCCCGCGAACCGCCGCCTCGGTGGCGGCGATGCCGCCCTCGAGCCCGTCCAGCACCACGTTGACGCCGGCCAGCTCGGGGTGTTCACGGAAGCGGCCCTTACCGCGCCCGCCGGCGTGGATCTGCGCCTTCACCACCACGACCGGGTTGCCGGTCGCCTCCACCAGCGGCCGCACCGCTGCGACCGCTTCGTCGACGCTGGTCGCGGCTCGGCCCTGCGGCACGCCGATGCCGCGCTCGCGCATCAGCGCCTTGGCTTGGTACTCGTGGATCTTCAAGGGTCGACCTCCAGGGGGGTTCGCGCCAGCGCCCCGTCGGCGCTGCACGGCACATAGAGCGGCCGACGCCGCGAGGTGCGCCGTGGCCGCAGCCGTCCTACGGTACCGGACCAGGGCCCACCCGCCAAGACGCCTGCGCGCTACGATGCGTTCGTGGTACGAACCGCATGGCTCACGGTCGAGGCGCCCGCCGGCACGGCTGGGCGCGAGGAGGTCGCCCTGCAAGGGCTGCGGGCGCTGCTTGCGCAGGGTCCCTACGTCGAGGTCGACTACCAGGCGGTCGCCGACGAGCAGGCGCTCATCCGCGCGCGGCTGCGGCTGATGTCGGACGGCGACGGCGTCGACCTGGTGCTCAGCTGCGGTGGCATCGGCATCGGCCGGCGCGACCGCACGCCCGAGGCGACGCTGGAGGTGATCGAGCGCGAGGTCCCCGGTCTGGCCGAACGCATGCGCCTGGTCGCCGGCGAGCGCCACCCCGAGATCGCGCTGACGCGCGGCGTCGTGGGCGTGCGCCGGGGGGTCGTGATCGTCAACCTGCCGGCCCAGGCGCGGCTGGCCCAGGCGGCCTTGGCCAGCGTGCTGGAGCTGCTGCCCGCGGCGGTGGCCGCGGCCCGCGGGAGCGCCGAGGGTTGACGCGGGCGTGCTGAGCCAGGTCCTCGCCGCGCTGGTGTTGCTGCTGGGGTTGACGGCGGCCGCCGTGGGCGTGGTGCTGCCGGCCCTGCCGGCGGTGCCGCTGGCCTTCGTGGGCGTGGTGCTGGCGGGCTGGATCACCGGCTTCGCCCGCATCGACGTCGAGTTCATCGTCTGGGCGGGGATCCTGACGCTGCTGGCGCAGGGCGTCGACTTCATCGGCACCTGGCTCGGCTCGCGCTACTTCGGCGCCCGCCGCGCCGGGGTGATCGGCGGGCTGATCGGGGCGCTCGCAGGCCTGCTGGTGCTGCCCCCCTGGGGGCTGCTGCTGGGCGCCCTGGCGGGCGCCATGATCGGCGAGGCGATGACCGGGCGCAGCGGCGCCGAGGCGATGAAGTCTGGGGTGGGGGCGCTGATCGGCACCTTGGGCGGGGTGGTGGGCAAAGCCGTGATCCTGGTGGTCATCGGCGTGATGGCGTTCGTGCGGCTCTTCGGCGGCTGAGCGGCCCGGGGCTGGTAGGCTGCGCGGCGCGTTCGGCCACGTCGGCCGGTGGGAGGACCATGGACCCTATCTTCGTGACGATCGGCCCGCTCGAGCTCCGTTGGTACGGCCTGCTCATCGCCGGCGGCGTGCTGCTGGGCGCGGTGTGGGGCGTGCGGCTGGCGCGCGGGCGCGGTCTCGACCCGGCCTGGATGCTCGACATGACGCCCTGGATGGTGCTGGCGGGCCTGGTCGGGGCGCGCATCGTGTACGTGCTCACCAGCCCTGGCGCCTTCTTCGGTCCCGGGGGCGATCCGTTGCGCGCCTTCGCCGTGTGGGAGGGCGGCCTCTCGATCCACGGCGCGGTGGCGGGCGTGGTGCTGGTGCTGGCCTGGGGCGCGCGCCGCCAGCGTTACGACGTGTGGCGCTACCTCGACGTGCTGGCGCCGGTGATGGCGCTCGGCATCATCGGTGGGCGCCTCGGCAACTTCATGAACGGCACCGACACCGGTGGCCGCCTCACCGACTGGGCCATCGGCTTCCGTTGGCCCGAGCGCGGCACCGAGACGTTCGGGGCCGTCGGTCGGCTGGTGTTCGGCGACGACCTGTGGTCGGGTGCCCCGCCCGCCTGCCAGGCCTTGCGCATGGCCGCGGCGGTGGGCGGCGAGCCCGAGGCGTGCGTGGTGCACCTGACGCAGCTCTACGGCGCGCTGGTGGGGGTGCTGGTGCTGGGGGTGGTGCTGTGGGCGCTGGCGCGTGCCAAGAAGCACGGCGCGGTGATCCTGCACGCCTTCTTGTGGTACTCGGTGATCCGCAGCGTGATCGAGGAGCCCTTCCGCGACAACCCGTTGCCGTGGCGGGTGTACCTGAACGAGAGCGCCGGCGTGGGGCTGTTCACCGCGACGCAGCTCGCCAGCGTGGTGATCGTGGCGGTCGCCTGGTGGCTGCTGTCGCGGCGACCGTACAAGACAGACGAGCCGGCGCCGGCGGCGGCCGGAGCGGCGGGGGCCCGTGGTGGGCGGCCGCCCGGCGGGGCGCGTGCCGCGGCCCGACGCGACGCGGCGCGGCGCGACGCCGCGGGTCAGCGGGGCAAGGGCGCCGGCCGGCGCGGCAAGGGCGCGGGCCGCGGCACGCGCTCGTGAGCGTGCCCGACGGCGTCGACCGCGGCACCGACCCGGTCGCCGTGGTGGTGATGGCCGCGGGCGAGGGGACGCGCATGCGCTCGCGCCTGCCCAAGGTGCTGCACGAGGTGGCCGGGGTGCCGCTGGTGCTGCACGTGCTGCGCGCCGCCGCGGCGCTGCGGGCGCAGCGGACCCTGGTGGTGGTACGCCACGGCGGGGACGACGTGCGCGCGGCGTTGGCAGGCGTCGACGTCACCTGCGTGGACCAGGGCCCGCGCGACGGCACCGCCGCCGCCGTGGCGGCGACGCGCTCGCTGCTCGAGGGCCGCTACCCGACGGTGGTGGTGCTGAACGGCGACGCGCCGTTGGTGACGGGCGAGAGCCTGTCGCGGTTGCTGCAGACGCAACGCGGCGCTGCGACCGGCATGACGCTGCTGACGTACGAGGTGACCGATCCGCGCGGGCTGGGGCGGGTGCTGCGGACGCCCGGCGGCGAGGTGACGCAGGTGGTTGAGGACGCCGACGCCGACGCCGCGACGCGCGCGGTGCGCGAGGTGAACCCCGGCACGTACGCCTTCGACGCGCACCTGTGGGGGTTGCTCGAACGCCTCGGCGACGACAACGCGGCGCGCGAGTACTACCTCACCGGCGTCATCGCCGCGTACCGCGCGGCCGGGTTGCCGGTGCGCGCCGTGCTGGCCGACGACGAGACGCGGCTGCTGGTGGGCGTCAACGACCGCGCCCAACTGGCGCGGGCCGAGGCGCTGCTGCGCGATCGCACCCGGCGCCGCTGGCTGGCCGCCGGTGTCTCCATGCACGCGCCCGCGAGCACGGTCATCGACGAGACGGCGCGCTTGGACCGCGACGTGGTGCTGGAGCCCGGAGCGATGCTGCTGGGCGCGTGCGAGGTGGGCGAGGGCGCGCGCGTGGGCGCCTACGCGGTGCTGCGCGACTGCGTGCTGGCAGCGGGCGCGCAGGTGCCGCCGCACACGGTGGCGCAGGGTCGCCGCTTCGACTGACCCGCCGGCGGCGGCCCACACGACGGATCGCCGCTTCGACTGACTCGTCGTCGGACGATCCGTCACGACGGGCCGCCGCTGGCGGCGTCGCTCAGTCGTCGTCCTTGATGAAGCCCCAGTGCCGCAGGCCCTCGAGCACGCCGGCCGCGTACGTTCCCTCGGCCACGTAGACCCCGCGCTTGCCCTGCAGGTGCGCCAGTTCGGGCGCGAAGTTGCCGACCACGATGGCTTTCGCGGGACCGCGCAGCATCTCCTCGTCGTTGCCGGAGTCGCCGGCCACGGCGATGCGTTGGTTGGCGAAACCCCACTTCTGACCGAGGAAACGCACCGCCTTGCCCTTGCTGGCGCGCGGCGGCAGGACGTCCAGGAAGGCGCCGTGCGAGTAGATCACGGTGGCCTTCAGGCCCGCTTCGTGCAGCGTCCGCTTGGCGGTCTCGGCCAGCGCCTCATCGTCGACGAAGAACGAGAGCTTGAAGCGGCGCTGCGCCTCGTCCTCCTGCGGGGTGAGGCCCTCGATGCCGGCCAGCACCTCGCGCACGGCGTCGCGGTCCCACTGGTGCTGGAGGTGGCGCGCGAAGCCGTCGTCGGGCAGCCAGCGGCGCTCCTCGGTGTCGCCGCCAGCGTAGTGGATCTCGCTCCCGACGCTGCTGATCACGACCGCCGGCAGCGGCATGGGGTGCTCGTCGAGCGCCTCTTGCACCAGTTCCAGCGAGCGCCCGCTGGCGACGGCGAAGGCCACCTTGGAAGCCCGCAGCACCTCGCCCAGGCGCTCCAGCGCCTCGACGTCGCCGGCCTCAGGATCGTCGTCGTGGATGAGGGTGTGGTCGATGTCCGAGACCAGCAGGCGCTCGGCCTGATCGAGCCAGCGCGCCACGCCGGTGCGCCGGCGCGCGGCCGGCCGGTCGTCGTCGTCCTCGGCCGACGCCAGCAGCGGCCCCACCACCTCGAGGTAGCGCTCGGCGTGCGCGTCCCAGGCGTAGTACTGGCGCACGCCGTCGACGCCGTTGCGGGAGTACGTCTCCCACAGCTCGCGCTCGACCAGCACGCGCTTGAGTTCGCGACGGATCTGCTCGCGGTCGCGCGCGTCGATGAGCACGCCGCTGCGGCAGTTGCTGATGATGTCCTGGGGGCCGCCGTGATCGGTGCTCACCACCGGCAGGCCGACCGAGGAGGCCTCGATCAGGGTGATACCGAAGTTCTCGGTGAGCGCCGGGTTGATGAACACGCCGCCGGAGGCCGCCGCGAGCCGGTACAGGACCGGGATGTCGGTGTCTGGGTCGTGCTTCTTCGGCAGCGCCATCTTGCCGTACAGGTCGTAGCGGTCCATCAGCAGCAGCAGCTCGGTGAGGACCTCGCGCTCGTTGTCGCTCATGTCGCGGATGTCCCTGCGCACGCCCGCGAAGATCGCCAGGTTGGCGATCGACTGCAGCTCCTTGTCTTCGCCGTAGGCGGTGACGAGGCCCTCGATGTTCTTGCGTTTGTCGGGGCGGCTGATGGCCAGGATGAGTGGCTTCTCGGGGCGGTTGAGGAAGCGGCCGATCTCCTCGCGCATGCGCACGCGCGCGCGCCGCGCATCTTCGCCAGGGTCGAGGTTCTCGTCCAGGTCGTGGTAGTAGGGGTAGAAGCGGTTGACGTCGATGCCGGGCGGGATGACCTCGAAGCTGGCCTCAGGCGCGGCCTTGTAGAGCTCGTAGCCGCGCTCCATCTCGTGGCTGGTGCTGGCGATCACCACGTCGGCGTCGCGCAGCATCGTCTCTTCGACGCCGATGCGGTGGTGGATGTGGTAGCGCTCGTCGACCTCCTCTTCCGAGAGCCCCGCGCCGGTCAGCACCTGCAGCTTCGTGCGGCCCAACGAGTGCCCGGTGAAGACGAGCGGCGCACCGACGTAGCTGGCCAGGTGCCGCGCCACGTAGCCGGCGTCGGCGTAGTGGCCGTGCACGAGGTCGGGCCAGCGGCCCTGCTCACGGGTGAAGCGCAGGGCCTCGTCGACGAAGGCGTCGAGGTACGGCCAGAGGCGCTCCTTGCGCCGGTAGCGGCCGCCACCGCAACGGATCCGCACGATGCGGGCGTGCTCCGAGAGCGGTTCGATGGCCTCGTCGTAATCGTCCGAGACGCGCGGGTCGTCGATGCGGCGGGTGAACAGGTCGACCTGCGCCACCTCGGGCCGCTCGCCCAAGGCGCGCGCGAGTTCGACCACGTACTTCGTCTGGCCGCCGGTGTCGGCGTCCCGGCCGAGTTCCAGGTCGTGCCCACGGATCAAGCCGTGGACGCTGTACATCTGGAGGTAGAGGCCGTCGGCCTGGCTGAGCTCGCGGCCGGATTCGGAGAGGTCGTCCTGGGGGGTGTCGAGCATGCGATGCACCTCCGTGCCCGAGAGTACCGTGAGGCGCGGCCGCGCGGGGTCGCCTCGGCCGGCCGCGCAGGCGGGCTGCGCGTGCTAGCATCCGCGCCGGAGGTGCGCCGCATGCCGCTCGTTCGCAAGCCGCCGGCCGTGCTCGCCCTCGAGGACGGCACCGTGTACTACGGCTACGCCTTCGGGGCGGCCGGGGACACCATCGGCGAGGTGGTGTTCAACACCTCGATGACGGGGTACCAGGAGATCCTGACCGACCCCTCGTACCACGGTCAGATCGTGACCATGACCTACCCGCACATCGGCAACTACGGCGTGTCGGTGTACGACATGGAGTCGAACCGCCCCTTCGCACGTGGCTTCATCGTGCGCGAGTTCAGCCGTACCTCGTCCAACCACCGCGCCAACCAAGACCTGCAGTCGTTCATGGAGCAGCACGGCATCGTCGGGATCGAGGGCATCGACACGCGCGCCCTGACGCGCCGCTTGCGCACCGGCGGCGTCGTGAAGGGCGTGATCCGGCACGGCACCATCGACGACGCCAGCGAGGCCGAGTTGGTGGCGCGCGCGAAGGCGCACGAGGACATCGACGGTCGCGACATGACGCCCGAGGTGACCACGCCGCTGCCGTACGCCCGGCCGACCTTCAAGGACCACCCGCGGGTGGTGGTGATCGATTTCGGCATCAAGCACTCGATCGTGTACAAGCTCGAGCAGGCCGGTGCCGAGGTGATCGTGGTACCGGCGCAGACCACGCCGGCGCAGATCATGGCGCTCAACCCCTACGGCTTGGTGCTGTCGAACGGGCCCGGCGACCCGGACGGCCCTCGCTACGCCCACGACACGGTGTGGCAGCTGCTGGGCCTGCTGCCCACGTACGGGATCTGCATGGGCCACCAGCTGCTGGGCCTGGCGGTGGGCGGCCGCACGTACAAGCTCACGCACGGCCACCACGGTGCCAACACCCCGGTCAAGAACGTCATCACGGGCGAGGTCGAGATCACCAGCCAGAACCACAACTACGCCGTGGCGATCGACACCATCCCCGGCCGCCAGTTCATGGCCACGCATCTGAACTTGAACGACGGCACGCTCGAGGGCATGGCGCACCTGCGCTACCCGGTCTTCAGCGTGCAGTACCACCCCGAGGCCAGCCCGGGACCGCACGACGCCAACTACCTGTTCAAGCGCTTCATCGAGGAGGTCAACGCCTTCGAGGG
>PXAU01000068.1 GCA_003567075.1 Trueperaceae bacterium | reverse complement strand
CGCCCTCTCATGGGCCGCCCTCTCATGGGCCGCCCTCTCATGGGCCGCTTGGTATCCTCATCGCATGATGTGTCGTTGCGCCGCCCGGCGCCTGGTCCACGTCCATCCCGCGCTGGTTGCCTTCCTGCTGCTCGCCGCGGCGCTGCTGGCCGCCTGCGCCCCCGCCACCGAGAGCGGTGTCGTGGAGCGGAGCGACGTGCGGCCCTACGCGCTGCCGCCGTTGCCCTTCGGTGAGCGGCCGCTGGTGGCGGTGTACGACATCGAGGCCGAACCGGTTCGCTTCGACGTGGTGGTGCTGAGCGCGCGCGAACGCGATCCGCGGCTCTTCGTCGACCTCTCGCGCGGCATCGGAGACGTCGTCACGAACGAGCTCTTCGATCTCGGCCGCTTCCGTGTCGTGGAGCGCCAGGCGCTCGGCCGCATCATGGCGGAGCAGGACCTGGGGCAGACCGGCCGCTTCGACGACCGCACGGTGGCGGAGCTGGGTCGCTTGCTCAACGCCGAGCTGATCCTCACCGGCGCGGTGTCGGAGTTCAGCCTGGACCGCGCCTCGGTCGGCAGCGCCGTCTTCGGGCTGGTGGGCGGCACCACCATCACCACGGTGCGCGTCGGCGTCGACCTGCGCTTCGTCGACGTGGGCACCGGCGAGGTGCTCGGCATCGGCCGCGGCCTGGGCGTGGCGCAGGACGCCGAGATCAGCATCGATGGGCTGGAGCAGGCGATGCGGCTGCTGCGGGCCGGCACGGTGCGCGAGTCGATCGTGGCGGTGGCGCTCCGCAACGCCATCCGCAACGCCGTCGAGCAGGCCGCCCTGGGGTTGCCGCCGCGCGCACCCTGAGGTCGCGCCCAGAGAATGTCACAGCGGTAACCGCGGGCGCCGTCTAGACTGGGCGCCATGAGCGACGAGAGCAGGCAGGACGCGGTGGACACGCAGGTGGCCGCCTCCCGGACCGGCATGCGCATGGCCGACCTGCTCAAGAGCATGGTCAGCCGCGGTGCCTCGGACATCCACGTCCAGGCCGGCGCCGTGCCGCACATGCGGATCGACGGCAAGCTGGTCGTGTACGAGAGCGTGCCCAAGCTGACGCCCGAGCAGACCGAGCAGATCGCCCTGGCGATGATGACCGAGGGTCAGCGCGAGCTGTTCCGGCATCGGCACGAGCTCGACTTCGCCTTCACCGTGCCGTCGGTGGCGCGTTTCCGCTGCAACGTGTTCCGGCAGCGCGGCTCGGTGGGCGTCGTGATGCGCGTGATCTCGGACGCCATCCCCAGCTTCGAGGCGCTCAGCCTTCCCACCGGCGTGGTGACCGAGCTGGCTGCGCAACCCCGCGGCCTTGTGCTGGTCACGGGCCCCACCGGATCGGGCAAGTCGACGACGCTGGCGGCGATGGTCGACCACATCAACCGGCGCTACCCCAGCAACGTGGTCACGATCGAGGACCCGATCGAGTTCCTGCACAAGAACCAGCGCAGCCTGGTGGTGCAGCGCGAGATCGGCCTCGACACAACCGACTTCGTCGACGCGCTCAAGTACGCCATGCGCCAGGACCCCGACGTGATCATGGTGGGCGAGATGCGTGACCGGGCGACCGTCGAGGCGGCGCTCACCGCCGCGCAGACCGGGCATCTGGTGCTCTCGACGCTGCACACGCTCGACGCCATCCGGACCGTGAACCGCATCATCGACTTCTTCCCGCCGCACGAGCGGCTGCAGGTCCGCATCCTGCTGGCCGAGTCGCTGCTCGGGATCCTGTCGCAGCGGCTGCTGCCGCGCGCCGACGGTCCCGGTCGCCAGCTGGCGCTCGAGGTCCTCATCAACTCGCCGCTCATCCGCGACTACATCAAGGACGAGACCAAGACCCTGTTGATCAAGGACGCTCTCATCCAGGACAACCTGCGCGGCATGCACACCTTCGACCAGCACTTGGTCGAGCTCTACCTAGAGGGCGCCATCACGCTCGAGGATGCGGTCTTCACCGCCACCAGCCCGCACGAGCTGCGCTTGATGATCACCCAGCGCGCAGGCAGCCGCGAGGAGGCCGTGCCAGAGATGGAGTTCGAGCGCATCGCGATGCGGCGGGGTGCTCTGGGGGGCTGAGCGGCTTCCCTTCGCTCAGATGGGGCCGAAGCGCGGCACCGCCGGCTGCCACGGCAGCGTCCGTTGCCACGTGCCCGCGAGGTCGTGGTCACTGCTGCCCGTGACGGTGGCTTCGATCAGGTCACCGATCCTCACGGTCCCGTCAGTCTCGCAGCGCAGCACCCCGTCGATGCCGGGCGCGTCACCCTCGGTGCGCGCCACCACCTCGCCCGGGAGCGCGCCGTAGGCGTCCACCAGCGCGCGCACCGTGCGGCCCACCTGCCGCGCCAGCCGCGCCGCGGAGATGCTCCGCTGGTGCTCCATGACCCGTTCGAAACGCTCCTGCGCCAGCGCCTCGGGCACATGGCCCGGCAGGGCGTTGGCGGCCGCGCCGGCCACGGCCGAGTAGGTGAAGACCCCCACGCGATCGAGCTGCGCCTCCGCCAGGAAGTCGAGCAGCTGCTGCAGGTCGTCCTCGGTCTCGCCCGGGAAGCCGACGATGAAGCTCGAGCGGATCCTCAGCGTTGGGCAGATCTCGCGCCATGCTGCGAGCGTGCGTAGGTGGTGCTCGGCGCCACCGGGTCGCCGCATCGCCCGCAGGATCCGCGGGCTGGCGTGCTGCAGCGGCACGTCCAGGTACGGCAGCAGCACACCCTCGGCCATCAGCGTCACGAGTTCGCGCACGTGCGGGTACGGGTAGACGTAGTGCAGGCGAACCCAGGCTCCGAGCGCGCCGAGTTCGCGTGCCAACGGGACCAGATGCGCGCGAACCTCGCGCTCCGCGAAGCGGCTGCTGCGGTGGCGCAGATCGCTGCCGTACGCGCTGGCGTCCTGCGCGATCACCAGCAGTTCCTTGGCGCCACCGGCGACCAAGCGACTGGCCTCGCGCAGCACGTCGGCGGCGTCGCGCGACACCTGCGGGCCGCGCAGCGACGGGATGATGCAGAAGCTGCAACGGTGGTCGCAACCCTCGGCGATCTTCAGGTAGGCATAGTGCTGCGGCGTGAGGCGCACCGCGCGGGCATCCGGTCGGCCGCCGTCGCTCGCGAGCGGGAGCAACCCGGCGAAGGACGGCTCCTCCAGCGGGAGCAGCCGCCGCACCTCGCGCATCACGCCACCCACGTCCGCCTGGCCCGTGACCGCGGCGACCTTCGGGTGGCGCTCGCGGATCTGCTCCGGGCGTTCACCCAAGCAGCCGGTGACCACCACCGTGCCGGTCCGCTCCAGCGCCTCGCCGATCGCCTGGAGCGACTCCTCCACCGCCGGCGTGACGAAACCGCAGGTGTTGACCACGACCAGCTCGGCCTGCTCGTACGAGGCGACCAGCTCGTAGCCTTCGGCCCGCAAGCGGGTCAGGATCCGCTCGCTGTCGACCAACGCCTTGGGGCAGCCCAGGCTGACGAAGCCGACGCGCGCCACCACGCACCTCAGCCGGCGGCCGCGACGGCGGTGGCATGGCGCAGGAGCGGGCGCACGCGCCCCGCCAGGTACAGCGATCCGGCCACCACGACGGTCCCGCCCCGGCCCGCCCAGGCCGCCGCGGTACGCAACGCGTCCGCCGGCTCCGTTAGGCGCGCGTCGGCGGGCCAGGGCCCGGGTGGTTCGCTCGGGACGGGACTCGTGACGATCACGCGGGCGACGTGCGGCGCCAGCGCCGCCAGCGTGGCGGCGCCCTGCTTGCGCCTGAGCGCTCCGAAGACGAGCACGGCGCCGGCGGGAAGATCGAGCGCCAGCCGCCGCCCCGCGGCCGGGTCGTGCGCGCCGTCGAGCACGACCTGGACGCCAGCGATCTCGAAGCGCTCGAAGCGCGCCGGCGGCGCGGGACTGAGGGCCCCAGCCAGCAGCGCTGGCTCGGGCCACCCCACGATGCGCGCCACCGCGCAGGCCAACCGCAGGTTGTCCGCACGGGTGGCGGGCCAACCGTGCTCGGCGGCGTGGTGGGCCAAGGCTGGTGGCAGCGCGGCCAGCGGCTCGTGCTCGTCGGCCAACAGCAGCGGCGCGCCCTGCCGCGCAGCCTCTGCCCTCAGCCGCGCCAGCCCCACCCCACGAGCGCCGGTGACGAGCGGTACGCCCGGTCGCACGGCGGCGGCCTTGTCGGCCGCGATCGCCTCCAGGTCGGCACCGAGGGTATCGAGGTGGTCGAGGTCGATGCTCGTCACGACCGCGGCGACCACGTTCCCAAGCGCCTGCGTGGCGTCGAGGCGGGCGCCGACGCCGGCCTCGATCACGGCCATGTCCACGCCCCGCGCGGCGAACGTCTCGAGCGCCAAGGCCAGCGTCCACTCGAAGAAGCCGGCGGCGCAGGCCGCCGGTACGCCCGCGGCCACGAGCGCTCTGGCCCGCTCGACGAAGCTCGTCACCTCGTCCGGGCCGATCTGGCGGCCATCGACCGCGATCCGCTCGGCGTAATGCTCGACGTGGGGCGAGACGAAGCAGCCGCTGGTGAACCCAGCCGAGCGCGCCATGGCGGCCAGCGCCGTCGCCACCGAACCCTTACCGTTGGTGCCGACGACGTGCACCACCGCCGGCGGATCGGGCAGGCCGAGCGTGTCGAGAAGAGCTCGGGCGATGCGAGGATCGCGCGCGCGGCCGGCCCGCCTGCGGCCGGCCAGCCACTGCCAAGCGTCGTTCGCTCCGGCTCCCGCAAGCATGGTCCGCTCAGCCCTTCCCGCGGCGGCTGCGCCGCCGCCGTCCGCGCCGCCGTCCGCGCCGCCGGCTGGGTGCGGCCGCCTCCTCGGCGGGCGCGTCGAGCGTGCGCATCCGCTCCTCCACGTCGGCCCGCACCAGCGTCGCTTCGACGACGCCGTCGGGCAGCCGTTGCACCAGGCGCAGGATGTGGTGCGGTGGCGCCAGATCGACCACCACCACGCTGCCGCCGGGGTGGAGGTGGAAGGCGCGCGCCGGTCGGCTGCCCCAGGGTCCCTCGGCGTTGACGTCGCTCGCGCGTTGCACCACCACGTCCTTGCCGAGGAGCGGGATACGCAGCGGGGCGTCGTCGTTCCAGGCGCGCGCCGCGGCGCCCCGGAGTTCCTCGAGCATGGAGAGCGGGTCACGGTACGGGCGCAGGTACGGCATCGTCGCCCGGTCGCTGCGGCCGCGCGCGGCCACCACAAGGCCCTGCTGGGCGTCGAAGCGCACGTCGAACTGGCGCTGCTCCCCGCGCAGCGACGTCTCTTCTCGGAACTGTTGCGACACGTGCCGCTGGGCGTGGGCACGGCTGCTCTGCACGAGGCTGCCTTGCCCTAACGACCCCTGCAGTTGGACCCGCGCCTCGAGGTAGGCGACCCGGCCACGTTGGCTGCGCGAGAGCGTCTGGGAGCCGACCGGCCGGCCGCGCGACGTCAAACGGTAGGAGCAGACCTCAACGGCCATGCCGGCGAGCGTAGCACGCGGTCCGACGGTCGCCCGCCTCGCGGCCTAGGCTGTGGGGTGATGCGGCTTCCACGTGGGGTGTGCTGCCGAGAAGGTACCCCTGCCGGCCTTCGGCTCGCTTGCCGTTTGACCTGCCAGCGATCGGTCCGGCTGGCCGGGTGGTGGCTGCGACCCGCGCCGTGGCGCTGGTGGGCGCTGCTGGTCGTGGTGCCGGCACTGGTGGCCTGCCTGCCCGTTCCCGATGTCCAGGTGCCGCTCTTGGTGCAGCCGCCGAGCTACCGCGTCCCGTTGGAGCAGGTGGCCGTCGAGACCGTCTGGCTGGAGACGCCGGCGGCGCCCGACACCCCCAGCGAGCTGAACCGCGCGGGGGTGCGGCGCACGCACGTGCCGGGCGTGCCGACACGCGTGGTCGTGATCGCCGTCCCGGGCCTGTTCGGTGGGGCCGCAGGCTTCGACCCGTTGGCCCGCCAGCTGGTGGCGAGCGAGCCTGGCGTCGAGCTGTGGGCGGTCGACCGCCGCGCGAACCTGCTCGAGGACCGCGAAGGCATCCAGCGCGCCTTGGCGGCCGATGACCCCGAAGTGGCCCGCGCGTACTACGCCCGCGGCGGCGAGTTCGAGCCGCTCGACCCGGCCTCGGTGCCGTTCATGACCCGTTGGGGACTCGAGGTCCACCTGCGCGACCTGCACGTGGTGGTGCTGGCGGCGCGTGCCGTCGCGGATGTGGTCGTGCTGGCGGGCCACTCGCTCGGCGCCGGGATGGTGAGCGTCTACCCGGCCGCGCGGATCGCCTTGGAGCACGGCGGCGGCCTGGGCGAGGACCACGTCGACGGGCTCCTGCTGCTCGACGGCAGCATCGGCCGGACCGGCGCCTTCGGCTGGGTCGAGCAGCGCGTCGGGGCGTTCGGGGTGACGCTGGTGCCAACCGTCAGCGACCTCGAGTCCGGCCGGGTGTCGCCGTTCCTGCGCACCCGCCTCGGCTTCGGCCCCGACCTCTACCTGGACCACGTCGTGGCGGCCGTGTACGCGGCCTTGCGGCCCGACGAACTCGCCCCGCCTGCGCTATCGACGTACCCGGTCACGAACCGGGCGCGGGCCGGCATCCTGGCCGACGACGAGTACGCCTTCACGCCGATCTTCAGCGCCTCGGTGGGAGAAGCCATCGGTGCGCGCTTCGCTGGGAACCTCACCGCCTTCGTGCTCACGGGCGCCGACGGCGCCCGCAGCCGCACGGTCGTCGGCGTGGCGGACGGGGCCGAGTACGTCGACTGGTCGGCCGGCGATCCCAGCCGCGAGGTCACCGACCTCGACGACGTCATCGCTGGCTTCCTCGATCCAGACAGCGACGTGCGCGAGTGGTACTTCCCCTTGCGGCTCGGGGTGGACCTGGCGTCGCTCGATCCGAGGCTCGAGCGAGCGCCCGGCTTCGTGCCGATGGAGCGCATCGAGCTTCCTGCGCTGGCGGTCGGCGCGGGCCGTGGCCTGATCACCTCGCCGGTCGGCTTCCAGTCCTACGTCAACACGCGCCCAGGCGCTCCGATCGCGGTCACGGTGATCCCCGGGCTCACCCATTACGACATCGTCATGGCGCGAGCCAACCCGACCGTCCCGATCGTGCTGCGTTGGCTCCGCAGCGAGGGCTGGTTGTCGCCGCGACCGCGTTGACGGGCGCGGTTCAGGCCAGCGTGGCCGCAGCCGCGGCGAGGAGGGCGCAGCCGCGCTCCAGGTCCTCCGGCGCCACGTTCAGGTGCGGTGCGATGCGCACCACGTTGCCGTAGAGGCCCCCCTTGCCGATCAGCAGACCGTGCTCGCGCGCGGCGGCCAGCAGGGCCGTGGTCCGCTCCGGGTCCGGTCGCTTGCTACCGTCCGGGACCACCAGCTCGAGGCCCGCCATGAGGCCCATGCCGCGCACGTCACCGATCCACGGGTGGTCGCGCTGCAGCGCGGCGAGCCGCTCGAACAGCCTCGAACCCATGCGCTCGGCGTGGCTCGGGAGGTCGTGGCGCTCGATGTACTGAAGCGTCGCCAGGGCCGCGGCCATGCTGACGGGGTTGCCCCCGAAGGTGGCGAAGGTCAGGCCTCGCACGGCCTCGGCCACCTCCGGGGTGGCGACGGTGCAGCCGATGGGCGCGCCGTTGGCCATGCCCTTGGCGAAGGTCATGACGTCGGGCTCCACGCCCCAGTGCTCCACCGCGCACCAGTGGCGGCCGGTGCGCCCCCAGCCGGTCTGGACCTCGTCGATGATCAGCAGTCCGCCCGCCTCGCGCACCAGCGGCAGCACCCGCCGGAAGTACTCGCGGGGCGCGACGATGAAGCCGCCCACGCCTTGGATCGGTTCGGCCATGAAGGCCGCGATGCGTCCGTCGGTGACCGTGGCCAGCGTCTCTTCGAGGTCCTGCACGCACAGGTCGAGCAGGCCGTCGGCGTCGAGCCCGGCCGGCGCGCGGTAGGCGTACGGGTTGCGCACGTGCTTGATGCTGCCGTCGAAGACGCCGCCCAAGCGCCAGGTCCCGTGACCGGTGAGGCTCATCGCGGTCGCGGTCCGCCCGGCGTAGGCGTGCCGCAAGGTGATCACGTCGCGCTGCCCGGTGTACATGCGGGCGGCCATGACGGCGAGCTCGTTGGCCTCGCTGCCGCTGCTGGTGAAGAAGGAGCGCTGCAAGCGCCCGGGCGTGATGGCCGCCACCTTCTCGGCCACCTGCACCATCAGCTCGTGCAGGTACAGGGTGGAGGTGTGCTGCACGCGCTGCAGCTGAGCGACCATGGCGTCGCTGACCTCGGGGTTGCAGTGCCCCACCGAGACGGTGAGCACGCCGCCGAAGAAGTCCAGGTAGCGCTGGCCCTCGATGTCCCACACGTACTGATCGCGGGCGCGGTCGACCACGATCGGGTGCTCGCCGTAGAGCGGCGTCAGCGCCGGGAAGAGCACCTCGCGCTGACGGCGGAGCAGCTCGTGGCTGCGGCTCGGGGTCTCGATCACGGTCGCCTCCAACGCGGGCCGCCGGCTCGTGCGCGCCGGTGCATCGAGACGGGCGCGAGAACGCCCGCCAGCGCGGCGCCGGGTGCGCCGGTGCGGTTGCGCGAGTCTAGCACCGGCGCCATGCCCGTCCGGACGGGGCGTCGGGGCGCCCGTCGACGCGTACACTGGTGGGCATGCTCGAGCTCCGCTACCTGCGTGACCACGCCGAGACCGTCCGCCGCGCCATCCGTGCGAAGCAGTTGCCGGAGGCGGAGGCGTCGCTCGACGCCGTGCTGTTGGCCGATGAGCAGCGGCGCCTCTTGCGCGCCGACCTGGAGGCCTTGCAGGCGCGCCGCAACGCCACCAGCCGCGAGATCGGTGGTCGCAAGCGTCGCGGTGAGGACGCCGAGGCGCTCATCCGCGAGATGGGCGAGGTCGCGGCCGAGGTGAAGCGGCTCGAGGAGCGCGACGCCAGCCTCGAGGCGCAGCTGCGGACGCATCTGCTGGAGATCCCCAACGTCCCGCACGAGAGCGTCCCGTACGGCGCGAGCGAGCACGACAACGTGGTGGTCGCCGAGCACGGCGAGCGGCGAGCGAGCGAGGGGTTGCAGCCGCACTGGG
>PXAU01000086.1 GCA_003567075.1 Trueperaceae bacterium | reverse complement strand
GCGATCAACAAGATCGACCTGCCGCAGGCCGACCCCGACAAGGCGATGCGCGACCTGATGCAGGTCGAGCTGGTGCCCGAAGCCTTCGGCGGCGACACCGTCGTGGTGCCCGTGAGCGCCATCACCGGCCAGGGCGTCGACGACCTGCTCGAGATGCTCTCGCTGGTGGCGGAGGTCGAGGACCTGCGCGCCGACCCCGAGGCCGAGGCCGAGGGCGTCGTGATCGAGTCGGTGCTCGACAAGCGCGCCGGCGTGCTGGTGACCGTGCTGATGCAGCAGGGCACCGTGCGGGTCGGCGACTACCTGGTGTGCGGCGAGGTGTGGGGCAAGATCCGGCGCCTCACCGACCACACCGGCGCGACCGTGAAGGACGCCGGGCCGTCGGTGCCGGTGCAGGTGCTCGGCTTCAGCGAGGTACCCATCGCCGGCGAGCACGTGATGGCGGTCAGCGACGAAGCCAGCGCCAAGCGCATCACCAGCGAGCGTCGCTCGATGCGCGAGGAGACCGAGCGCGCAGAGATCGGCCGTAAGGGGCTCACCCTGGCCGACCTGTTCGGCAAGAAGAAGGTGACCACGGTCAACCTGATCCTGCGAGCCGACACGCAGGGCAGCCTCGAGGCCCTCAAGGGGGTCCTCGAGAAGGAGGCCGCGGCGACGGACGAGGTCGACCTGGAGTTGATGCTGGCCGAGGTGGGCGCGCCCACCGAGTCGGACCTGCTGCTGGCCTCGACCGGCGACGCCACCATCCTCGCCTTCGGCGTCACCCCGGCTGCGTCGGTGGTGAAGAGCGCCGAGCGCCAGAAGATCCCGCTCAAGACCTACCGCATCATCTACGAGTTGATCGAGGACGTGCAGCGCATGATCCGCGGCCAGATCGAGCCCGAGTACGCGGAGCGGGTGATCGGCCACGCCGAGGTGCGCATGGTGATCCACGTGCCGCGCTCGGGCAACATCGCTGGCTCGTACGTGACCGACGGCGTGGTGCGGCGCGGCGCCAAGGCGCGCCTGGCGCGCGACGGGCGCGAGGTCTACAAGGGCTCCATCGCCCAGCTGCGGCGCTTCAAGGACGACGTGCGCGAGGTCGCGTCCGGCTTCGAGTGCGGCATCAACCTGCAGAACTACGACAATGTCCAGGAGGGCGACGTCATCGAGGTCTACGAGATGGTGGAGGTGCCGGCGGCGTGACCGCCGGCGGCGTGAGCGCCGGCGGCGTGACCGCCGGCGGCGGTAGCCTAGGGAGCGTGATGTATGGCGGCGCGAACGTGCGCATGACGGGTCTGACATGGCTGCTGGTGCTGGCGCTCACGCTGGCGCCGGCCTTCACGGTCCCGACCGCCCGCGCGGCGGAGCCTGCGCCCGAGGCTCCGGTCACGCTCGACCTGAGTGCCCGCTGGCCCGTGCTGCTCGACGCCAGCAGCCGCACCCTCGCCCCTGCCGGCGGCGAGCGCGCGCTGCCGCGGGCGCAGCGGCGGCCGGCCACGCCGCGCCGGCGCCCCTGCCCGCGCTTCGTCCCCGCCGCGGCTGCGCTGCCGCGGGCCCCGCGTCTCCCGGAGCTGGGGCGACGGCAGGACGACGGCGGCTGAAGCGCTCGCACGCCGCGCGCGTGCGACCCCGACGCCCCCAACCCCTGCCCTGACAACCACCCTGGGAGACCCCATGAACCAACGTATCTTCACCGGCATCATCGTCGCACTGCTGGCCCTCGCCGCGGTGCTGTCGATCTGGCGGCCCTGGTCGGACGACCCGACCGGCAGCCTGCGCCTGGGCCTCGACCTGCAGGGCGGCCTGCGCGTGACGCTCCAGTCCGAGTTGGCCGATCCCGACCCCGAAGACCTGCAGGCTGCGCGCAACATCATCGAGAACCGTGTCAACGAGTTCGGCGTGGCCGAGCCGCTCATCCAGACGAGCGGCGGCAACCGGATCATCGTGGAGTTGCCCGGCCTCACAGCCGACGACCAGCAGCGCGCGCTCGACCTCATCGGCCAGCAGGCCGTGCTCGAGTTCCGGCTGGTGCGGTCGCAGAGCCAAGGCCTGGCGACGGCCGACATGACGCTGGCCGATCTGGAGGACATCGCCTTCACCGGCGAGATCATCCGCACCGCCCGAGCGGACTTCGAGCGCATGGGCACCGCCACCATGGGCCCGGCGGTCTTCTTCGAGATCCGCGCCGACAGCACCCGCGCCTTCGGCGACTTCACCGGTGCCAACGTCGGTCGCCGCATGGCGATCGTGCTCGACGACCAGATCCAGACCGCGCCCACGCTCAACTCGCGCATCAGCGAGAGCGGCCAGATCACCGGCATCGGCTCGCTCGACGAAGCCTCCGACATCGCGCTGGTGCTGCGCTCGGGTTCGCTGCCGTTCAACCTCGACGTCGAGGAGATCCGCGCCATCGGCCCCACCCTGGGTCAGGACTCCATCGCGGCCGGCACCAGGGCCGCCCTCATCGGCGGCGCGGCCGTCGTCGTCTTCATCCTGCTGTACTACGGACCGCTCTTCGGCGGCGCGCTGGCGCTCGGCCTGGGCCTGGTGATGCTGTTCGTGTTCGGGCTGCTGGCCGGCCTCGGCGCCGCCCTCACGCTGCCGGGCCTGGCGGGCTTGGTGCTCACGATCGGCGCCGCGGTCGACGGCAACGTGATCAGCTTCGAGCGTGTGCGCGAGGAGTTGCGCGCGGGCAAGGGCCTGCGCGTGGCCATGCGCAACGGTTTCGGCAACTCGCTCTCGGCCATCATCGACGCCAACGTCACCACCTTGCTGGCCGCGGCGGCGCTGTACCAGTACACCACCGGTCCGGTGCGCGGCTTCGCCATCACGCTCGGGATCGGCATCGTCTCGGCAGTGTTAGTGAACACGGTGGTGGTGCCCTGGATGCTGCAGGTGGCCTCGCGCTACACCAAGCGCTCCTACATGCGGCGCGGCATCGTGCTCGACCACCTGCGCTTCGTGAAGCACGCCCGCATCGCCCTGCCCATCTCGGCCTTCCTGTCGCTGGCCGCGATCCTGCTGCTGTCGTTCCTGGGCCTGCGCCTCTCGACCGACTTCACCGGCGGCCAAAGCGTGCTGCTGCGCGTCCCCGACACGACCGACGTCGCCAACGTGCGCACCGTGCTGGACGGACCCGAGTTCGCGCAGGTCACCGCCGGCGCGGCCGCCATCGTGGAGGTCGACGACCCCACCGTCGCCGGACGGCTGCTGTCGGTCCGGGTCGGCCTGACCGAGTCCGCCAGCAGCGCCGAGGTCTTCCCCAACCAGCTCGCGACGGCGCTGGAGGGCGAGGTGCTCTCGGCCGACTTCGTGGGCCCGGCCGTTGGCGCCGACCTGCGGCGCGGCGCGGTGCTGGCGGTGCTGGTGGCGCTGGCGCTGATCCTGGTGTACGTGTCCTGGCGCTTCTGGCCCAACTGGACCGTCGCCATCGGCACGGTGGTGGCCACACTGCACGACGTCGGCCTGGTGCTCGGCTTCCTGGACCTGGTCCGGGCCGAGTTCAGCATCCCGGTGCTGGCGGCGCTGCTGTTCGTGGTCGGCTACTCGCTCAACGACTCGGTGGTGATCTCGGACCGCATCCGCGAGAACCTCGGCAAGGTCCGCGACCGCGGTTTCCGCGACATCGTCGACCTGTCGGTGGGCCAGACGCTCTCGCGCACCATCATCACCTCGACCACCACGCTGCTGCCGGTGCTGTCGCTGTTCTTCTTCGGCGGCGCGGTGCTGCGCGACTTCTCGATGACGTTGCTGGTGGGCGTGCTAGTGGGCACGTACTCGAGCCTGTTCGTGCTGGCGCCCCTGGTGGTGTACCTGGGCACGTACCAGCGGCGCCGCCGGCGCGCCCGCCGCACGGCCACGGCCTCAGCCTGAGGCCGGCCCCACACGCCGTACCTGCTCGACCGACCGGCCCCGGACGCACCTCGCGTTCGGGGCCGTGCTTGACCAACGGACGACGGGCTACGGCAGCGTGATGCGCACCTGACGCACCAGCCGCCCCTGCCACGACAGCACCGCGCGCCACTCGCCCGGGCCGAGCGCCACCTGCTCCGGCGTGGCGAGCTGGCGCGCCGCGCCCGCGTCGGCGGGCTCGAACCACAGGCTCTCGGCCGCGCGCGCCGGGCCGCTGGGGCCGAACCACTGCACCGCCAGCCAACCGGGCTCGGGCACCTCGGTCGCGCGCAGGTGCAGCACCAGCGCGCTGACGTCGGCGCGGCGCACGTGCTCGAGTCGCATGTCGCCGTGCAGGCGGAAGGCCGGCTCGGGCGTGAGCATCTCGTCGGGCACGAGCGGCAGGTAGAGCGGCATACAGGCGGCCAGCAGCAGCGTCAACGCGGCGGCCAGCGCACCCGCCACCGCCGCCGGCCGCAGCACACGCTCGCGAACGAGCGGCCTCACCGGTCCGCCCCAGCCGCGACCGGCACCGCCGCCTCGACTTCTGCCGCGGGCGCCGGTCCGGGCTCGCGCGCCAGCTCCAGCAGCCACCACTCGCCCTCGCGCTGCTCGCCCTCGAGGCGCAGCGGCGCGCGCACGGCCTCGCGCACCAGCACCTCGCGACCGGCCACGATGCCGGTCAGCAGCGCCCGCCCGCCGGGCGCCAGCAGCCTCGCGTAAGCCCCCAGGAAGCGCACGTGCAGTTCGGCGTAGAGGTTGGCGAGCAGCAGGTCGACGCTCCCGACCGGCGCCGAGTCGGCGCCGAACTCGCCCAGCTCGAAACGCGCACGTGAGCGGTTCCGGTCGGCGTTGGCCCGCGCGATTGGCACGCTCTCGGGGTCGACGTCGATGCCCCGCGCCTCGGCCGCGCCCAGCCGATCCGCCGCGATCGCCAGCACGCCCGAGCCCGCGCCCACGTCCAGCACCCGCAGGCCGCGCAGGTCGCGCGCAGGCGCGGCCAGCGCCGCCAGCGCCAGCCGGGTGGTCTCGTGATGGCCCGTGCCGAAGGCCATGCCCGGGTCGAGCCACAGCACCGTCTGGCCCTCACGCAGGCACACCAGCCGGTGGCTGGGCGCCACCACCAAGCGCCCGACGCGCACGGGCCGCAGGCCCTCGAGGTAGGCGGCCACGTGGTCGCGCGCGTCGACGTCCTCCCAGGCGCCGCCCGGCGGCATGCCGTCGCGCTCGCTCGCGAACACCGCCACCAGGTCGCCGTCGTCGATCTGCACGCCCTCGCAGCCGGCGTCCCAGAGGGCCGCACCCAAGGCCCCTTCGGCGTCGTCGGCCCGGCCTCGGAGCCGGTAAGCGCGCGCCACGGCGCTCAGGCCGGCACGGCCGGCTCGCCGTCGTCCTCGGTGACGATCTCGAAGCCGAGCGACTCGCCCGCCTCGAGGTAATAGGCGATGTCGGCCGAGCGCGTCACCGGCCCCAGCGAGCGCCGGTCGAAGGAGCGCATGGCCGTCATGATCATGGTCTCGGCCATGCAGGCCGGCACCTTGGCGGCGCCGAAGTGCAGGTCGATGGCGCTCTGCATGCCACCGGGCGGGCGCACCACGCCACCCGGGATCACCTGCACGCCGGGCACCTCGCGCACGCTCTCGTCGACGTCGGCCGGGCGGCCGATGTCGAACACCCAGGCGCCGGGCTTGACGTGCTCGGCGAACAGCACGGGGTTGGGATCGGAGGTGGCGCTGAACACCAGGTCGGCCTGGGCGCACTCGGCCACGTCGGTCGAGACCACGATCTCGAGTTCGGGGTGCTTGCGCTGCAGCGTTCCGGCGCTGCGCGCCAGCCGCTCGGCATCGCGCCCGATCAGCACCAGCTTGCCCACGTGCGGGGCGATGCTGCGCGCCACGCCGAAGGCCACCACGCCGTTGGCGCCCACCACCGCGGCGCAGGCCTGATCGAGCGTGCCACCGGCGGCCGCGAAGCGCTCCAGCAAACCCGGCACCGCCGCCCGCACGGTAGCGGCCGTGTAGGCCCCGCCGTTGGTGATGGCGATCTCGGGCACCGCCTCCTGCACCCTCTGGCCCTTCTCCCCCACCGTCGACCAGAAGGCGCCCAAACCGAAGGCCTCGGCGCCGAACTCGCGCGCCATGCGCGCGCCCTGGATGGCCATCCGCTCGGCCACGTCGGGGTTCGCGCGGATCTGGTCGGGCAGCATCGGACCGCCGATGATCATGACCCGTAGCTCGCGCCCGTCACGCAGCGCGATGCCGCTGATCTCGCCCTGCACCTGCGGGCGCATCAGCAAGAGCGCGCGCCGCAGCCACGTCTCCGGCAGCCAGCCGCGCGACACGAAGTGCCGCGCCCAACGCTGCGAGGCGGGTTGCCACAGGTCGTCGATCGTCATGGGATGCACCATGAACGCCGCCAGCACCACCTCGCGCCGCAGGCCCAGCACCGGCGGCGGCTCGCCCAGGCGCGCCTCGGTGCCGTCGCGCACCCGCGCCAACGCGCCCTTCTGGCGCCACACACCGAGCGCGGCCAGGGCCGCGCTGGCGCCAACGAGGCCCAGCGAGGCACCCGTGAACGCCAGCGCCAGCGGCAACGTCACCAGCCCGGCAGCGGTCGCCAGCGCCACGTAGCGGCTGTACGCCAGCAATGCCGCGTACACCCACACCGGCAGCGCCAGCACCCACCAGGCCGCCGCGCCGCTGACCGCCAAGCCGGCCAGCAGCCCCAGCAGCACGCCGTTGCCGCGGCCGCGCGGGGCGTCGAACCAGCGCTGCCAGGGCCACGGGTAGAGGTGCCCGGCGTAGACCCCGAGCGCCGCCCAGGGGTTGCCCTGGAACAGCGCCACCAGCACCAGGCCCTTGAGCAGGTCGAGCACGAAGCTCGCCACCGCCACCTGCGGGCCGGCCACGCGCAAGACGTTCTCGACGCCCAACAAGTGGGGGTTCAACTGGCGCGGGTGCAGGCCGGTGGAGCGGCGCACCAGCAGTCCGCCCAACGGCACGCCACCCAACAGGTAGCTCAGCCCGAGCGCGATCACGGAGGCGACCACAGGATCCATGCCCGCCATCGTAATGCCTGGGCGCCCGCGCGGGTGCCGCGCACGGTGCGGAGCGACCTCGCGTACGCACTGGCGCGCGAGGGACGGTACCCGGCCCCGAGCCCAACGGCAGGGGCAGCGACCGGCCCAGCGCCCCGCCCGGCCGCCGGCCCAGCGCCCCGCCCGGCGGCCCGGCAGACGGTGTAGCCTGACCTGTGGAGAGCCGCACGCCCCCCCACAACCTCGACGCCGAGAAGAGCGTCTTGGGCAGCGTCCTGCTCGACAACGACGTGTTCGCGACGCTGGAGGGGACGGTCCAGGCGGAGCACTTTTACAAGGAGGGGCACCGCAAGATCTACCGCGCGATGGACCGGCTGTACCGCCGCAACGAGCCGATGGACCTCGTCACCCTGACCGAGGAGCTGCGCCAGACGGGCGAGCTCGAAGGCGTCGGTTCGGTGCCGTACCTGATCGGCCTGGCCGACGGCGTACCCACCGCCGCGTACGCCGAGTCGTACGCCAAGATCGTGCGCGAGAAGGCGGTGCTGCGCGACCTGATCGGCGCCAGCGGGCAGATCATGCAGCGCGCCTTCGAGCAGGCCGCGCCGCTCGACGAGGTGCTCGACGAGGCCGAAGCCGCGATCTTCGAGCTCGCCACCAGCAAGCGCCGCTCCTTCTTCGAGAGCATGCCGCGGCTCGTGACCGAGACCTTCCAGCACATCAACGAGCTCTTCGCCAACCCCGACCCGGTGTCGGGCCTGCGGATGGGCTTCAAGGAGCTCGACCAGCTCACCTCGGGCTTGCAGCACTCGTCGCTGAACGTGCTGGCCGCGCGGCCCTCGATGGGCAAGACCGCCTTCGCGCTGACCATCGCGCTCAACGCCTCGCTGCGCGAGCAGAAGCCGGTGGGCATCTTCTCGCTGGAGATGTCGGCCGTGCAGCTGGTCACACGCATGCTGTGCTCCGAGGCGCGCGTCGACATGAGCCGCGTGCGCTCGGGCCAGCTCTCGGACCGCGACTTCCAGCGCCTGGCCGACACCGCCGGGCGCATGTCCGAGGCCTCGGTCTTCATCGACGACAACGCCGACCTGACCGTGATGGAGCTGCGCTCGCGGGCGCGGCGGCTGACGGCCGAGCACGACGTCGGCCTTATCGTGATCGACTACCTGCAGTTGATGTCGGGCAGCTCCCGGCATCAGAGCGAGAACCGCCAGCAGGAGATCAGCACCATCAGCCGCGGCCTCAAGGCGCTGGCGCGCGAGCTCGACGTGCCCGTGCTGGTGCTCTCGCAGCTCTCGCGCGCGGTCGAGGCGCGACCGAACAAGCGGCCGATGCTCTCGGACCTGCGTGAGTGCGTGGTGGGCGACACGCCGGTGCTGCTGGCCGACGGCGGCCGCGTGCCGATCCGCGCGCTGGTGGGCACCACCCCGAGGGTGCTGGCGATGGACGAAGACGGGCGCATCGTCCCCGCGACGAGCGAGCGGGTGTGGAGGGTGGGCGTGCGCCCGGTGTTCGACCTGCGCCTCGCCTCGGGCCGCCGCCTGCGCGCCACCGCGCGGCACCGCTGCTTCACCTTCGACGGCTGGCGCCGGCTGGATGTGCTGGCGCCCGGCGACCTCGTGGCGCTGGCGAGGCACGCCGTCGCGGCGGTCGCCGCGGGCGCCGACGACCCAGCCCTGCGCCAACGTGCCCAGGGCGACCTGACCTGGGACACGGTGGTCGCGATCGAACCGGCGGGCGAGGAGGACGTCTACGACCTGACCGTGCCCGGGCCGGCCTCGTGGCTGGCCGACGGCCTGGTGTCGCACAACTCCGGCGCGATCGAGCAGGACGCGGACCTCGTCATGTTCATCTACCGCGACGAGTACTACGACCCGCACTCCGAGAAGCAGGGCATCGCCGAAGTCATCATCGGGAAGCAACGAAACGGGCCGGTGGGATCGGTCGACCTGCAGTTCCACAGCGCCCACGTGCGCTTCAACGATTTGGCCCGGAGCAGCGGTGGCTGAGCCGGCGCACACGAAGCCCGACTGGTACGCGCGGGCTTGCGAAATATTCACCCGGTGTAGTGTCCGTGCGATGGTACAGTCGGGAAGGTCCTCGAAGGAGGAGTGACTATGGCCTCAGCGCGCGGTGGCTTCTCGCGCTTCTTC
>PXAU01000156.1 GCA_003567075.1 Trueperaceae bacterium | reverse complement strand
CCGATGCGCCGTAGCGCCTCGCCGATGTCGGTGGCGCCGCACACGAAGGGCACCGTGAAGGCCTGCTTGTCGATGTGGTGGGCTTCGTCCGCAGGCGTCAGCACCTCGGACTCGTCGATGAAGTCGACCCCGAGGGCCTGCAGGATCTGCGCCTCGACCAGGTGGCCGATGCGGCACTTGGCCATCACGGGGATCGAGACGGCGTCCATGATGCCCTGGATCATGTCGGGGTCCGACATGCGCGCCACGCCGCCCTGCACGCGGATGTCGGCTGGCACGCGCTCGAGGGCCATCACCGCGGTCGCGCCCGCGTCCTCGGCGATGCGGGCGTGGTCGGGCGTGACGACGTCCATGATGACGCCGCCTTTGAACATCTCGGCGAACCCGTTCTTGACGCGGCTGCTGCCGGTCGTCGCTTCGCTCATCGCTCCACCATCCTCACTCGCGGCGCCGCTCCGCGGACGGCGCCCGTCGAATGTCCGTCCTCATGCTCGCACGCTGTCGGGGTTCGCGACAGTCCCCGCATGACGCCTTAGGCGACCGCCTCGCGCGTGAAGGCGGCGTAGCGCTCGAGCAGGATGAGACCCTCGCCGGCGGCCAGTAGCTCCAGCGCCATCCCCACGCCAGCACGCAGGTCCGGCGCGCGCTCGGCCAAGTAGAGCGCCGCTCCGGCGGCGAGCGCCACCACGTCGCGCCGCGGGCCGACGTCACGACCTGCCAGCACCTCGCGCGCGGCCTCGGCGTTGGTGTGGGCGTCGCCACCCAGGATCGCGGCGTGTGGGGAGCGCCGCACGCCGAGCGCCTCGGGCGTCACCTGACGCGTCTCCAACCGTCCGTCGGGCCATACCTCGGTGATCACGCTCGGTCCCGACACCGCCAGGTCGTCGAGCCCGTCGCCGTGCACCACGAGGGCGCGCTCGAGACCCAGGCCGCGTAGCACCTCGGCCAGCGGCACGGTGAGGGCCGGGTCGAACACCCCGAGCAGGTGGCGCTTGGCGTCGGCGGGGTTCGTGAGGGGTCCGAGGTTGTTGAAGATGGTTCGGGCGCCGAGATCTGCGCGTATCGGGGCCACGAAGCGCATGGCGGGGTGATGCGTGCGCGCGAACAGGAACCCGATCCCGAGCGTGTCGATCGCCTCGCCCACGACGGCGGGGGGAAGCTCGACCCGCGCGCCCAGCGCCTCGAGCACGTCGGCCGAGCCCGAGCGCTTGGTGACGCCGCGGTTGCCGTGCTTGGCCACGCGAGCGCCGCCGGCTGCTGCCACGAAGGCGGCGGTGGTGCTGACGTTGATGGTCGAGATGCCAGTGCCGCCGGTGCCGCAGGTGTCGACCAGCGGCTCGCTCCCTCGCACGGGAACGTGCAGGCTGCGTTCGCGCATCGCGCGCGCGAAGCCGACGATCTCGTCGACGGTCTCGCCGCGCGTGCGCAGCGCGGCCAACAGCGCCGCCGCCTGGAGCTGCGACAGATCGCCGTCCATGAGACGCCCCATCACGCCCTGCGCGTCGGCCGTCGTCAACCGCTCACCGTCGAAGACGCGCTCGAGCAGCGCGGCGACAGTCTGGTCGATGCTCATACGCTCCCCTCCTCCTTCGTCAGCTCGCGGCGCGCCGCCAAACAGCCGTCGAGGTACGCCCGCTCGTAGCGGACGCGGCCCGGCGCGAGCCAACGCCAGAACGACGCCTCGGACGAGGCCAGCGCCAGCCGCTTGAGCGCGATCTGCAGCGGATGGACACCCAACCCCCAGGCTGCTGCCGGCCAGCGCCGTGCGATCGCCACGGCGTTGTAGCCGGCATCGTAGCCCTTCGCGGGCGCGCCGCCCCAACGCGGGTCGGGGCCATGATGCTCGGCCACGGCCTCGGGCGCCGCCACGAAGCGATATCCCTGGTCGCGCAGTTGCAGGCCCAGCACGAGGTCCTCGCCGCCGTAGGGGCGCGGGAGCTCGAGCCGCTCCTGGCAGGCGCGCCGCATGGCCTCGCGCGGCAGCGAGGTGTTGGCGCCGCTGACGAAGAGCGGTCCCGAGCGCACCCGCGGCGTGGCGCGGTGTGGGGGGCGCGGCCCATCGGGGTCGACGAACCGCAGTCCGCCGACGACGACGCATGGCCCCAGCCGCTGTCGCGCCAGGTGCCGCTCCGCGGCCTCCGGTTCGGGCAGGCAGTCGTCGTCCGAGAGCCACACCAGTGGCGCGGTCGCAGCCTCCAGCGCCAGGCACCGGGCCGGCCCTGGAGGCAGGCGGCGGGCAGCGCGCAGCACCCGCACCGTGAAGGGCCAGCGCCGTCCTTCGACCTGCGCGCCCACCTGCTCGGGGCAGGCGTTGTCGACCAGGATCACCTCGAACCGTCCCGGGTCGAGCTGCTGCGCGGCCAGCGCCGCCAGCTTCCGCAGCAGCAGGTGGGCGCGGCCGCTGGACACGGTCACGACGCTCAGGTCGGGGCGCGTCACCGCAGCCTGTTCAGGCCTGATCGGCCGGGGCCTCGGCGCAGCGCCGCAAGAAGCTCGCGAGCATGGCGTGGCCGGTGTCGGTGAGGATGCTCTCGGGGTGGAACTGCACGCCCCAGGTGGGGTGAGCGGCGTGGCGCAGGCCCATGATCACGGGGCCGGTCGGGTCATCGGTCCAGGCGTTCACCTGCAGCGCTGCGGGCGGCGCTTCCACGACGAGCGAGTGGTAGCGGGTGGCCACCACTTCGTCCGGCAGGCCCGCGAAGGGCCCGGTACCGTCGTGCCGAACGGGGCTCGTCTTGCCGTGCATGATCGTGCGCGCCCGCACCACCTTGGCGCCGAAGGCCTGGCCGATGGCCTGGTGGCCGAGGCACACGCCGAGGATCGGGTAGGCGCCGCTCCAACGCTCGATGAGCGCGACGGACTGGCCCGCCTGGTCCGGGGTGCCAGGCCCAGGCGACACCACGATGCCGTCCGGGGCGAAGCGGCCCACGTCGTCGAGGTCGAAGGCATCGTTGCGCCAGACGGTCGTGTCGGCGCCCAGTTCACCCAGGTACTGCACCAGGTTGAAGGTGAACGAGTCGTAGTTGTCGATCATGAGCACGCGCAGCGGCCGGCCGTCGGGATGCGGTACCGGCGCCCGGGCGGGCATGCCGGCGGCCGTCACGGTGCCGACCGTCACGGTGCCGACCGTCACGGTGCCGGCCGTCATGCCAGGCCCTCGGTGGCCATGTCGACGGCACGCCGCAGCGCCGCGAGCTTGTTGAGCGACTCCTGGTACTCGGCCTCGGGGTCGCTGTCGGCCACGATGCCGCTGCCGGCCTGGAGGTGCAAGCGGCCGCCGCACACCACCATGGTGCGCAGGGTGAGCGCCATGTCCATCTGGCCGCTCGTGGAGAGGTAGCCGAAGGCGCCGGCGTAGGGCCCGCGCCGCACGGGCTCGAGCTCGTCGATGATCTCCATCGCCCGGATCTTGGGTGCGCCCGAGGCCGTTCCCATGGGCAGCGTCGCGGCCAGCGCATCGAGCGGGGTGCGTTCGTCCGCCAGCTCGCCCACCACCTTCGACACCAGATGCATGACGTGGCTGTAGCGCTCGACGTGCATCATGTCCTCGACGCGGACGCTGCCGAAGCGGCACACCCGGCCCAGGTCGTTGCGGCCGAGGTCGACCAGCATCACGTGTTCGGCGCGCTCCTTGTCGTCGGCCAACAACTCGGCGGCGAGCGCCTCGTCCTCGAGAACGTCCGCGCCGCGGCGGCGGGTGCCGGCGATCGGTAGCGTCTCCACCGTGCGGCCGTCCGAGCGCACCAGGCTCTCGGGGCTGCTGGCCACCAGCGTCACCGGACCCAGGTCGAGGTAGCCCAGGTAGGGACTCGGGTTCACGCGCCGCAAGGCGCGGTAGACGGCGAAGGGATGCACCCCCAGGTCGGCCGAGAGCCGTTGGCTGGGCACCACCTGGAACACGTCGCCGGCGTGCACGTACGCCACGGCCTTGCGCACCGCCTCGCGGAAGCCCTCGGGGGTGAAGTTGGCCGTGAAGGCGCTTCGGCGTCCTGCCCGGTCGCCGGGCACGCCGGGCAGCGGGCCGCGCAAGCGCTGGTAGGTGGCGTCGACGAGCGCCTCGGCCCGGGCGCGATCGGCCGGATCGTCGGCGCGGGCGCTGGCGATGATCAGGATGGTGCGGCGCAGGTGGTCGAAGGCCACCACCACCTCGGGCTCGACGAAGCACAGGTCGGGCACGCCGAGCTCGTCGGGATTGGCGTCGGGCAGCCGTTCGTAGCGGCGCACCAGGTCGTAGCTGGCGTACCCGACCGCGCCGCCCCAGAAGGGTGGGAGCGCACGCGGATCGACCTCCGGCGCGAGCGGCCGAACCACCCGCTGCCACAGCTCCCGCAGCGGATCGTCCGCCGCGCGCCGCTCGACCCGATCTGCGCTGCTGACGCTCAGCACGTCGCCGCGCGCCTCGATACGGCGGCGCTCGCCGCTGCCGATGAACGACCAGCGCGCGACCCGCTCTCCCTGCTCCACCGACTCCAGCAGGAAGCTCGGATGGCCCGCCACCTTGAGGTAGGCCGTGAGCGGCGTCTCGAGGTCGGCCAGCACCTCACGGTAGACGGGTACCACCGCGGCGGGCGGGCCGCCGCGCAGGCTCGGCGACGGCGGCCTCAGCGGTGGTGCTCCGGGATGAACATGCCGATGGCGTGGAAGCCGGCGTCGACGTAGACGGTCTCACCGGTGAGGCCGCCGCTCAGCTCGTCGACCAGCAGCGCGAAGCCGAAGCTGCCGACCTCGTCGGTCTCGATGTTGCGGCGCAGCATCGACTGCCGGCCGGCCTCGCCGTACATGTCGCCGAAGCCGGCGATCGAGCGCGCCGCGATCGTGCGCGCGGGGCCGGCCGAGAGCGCGTTCACCCGCACGCGCTGCGGGCCCAGGTCGTAGGCCAGGTAACGCACCGACGCCTCCAGGGCGGCCTTGGCGACGCCCATCAGGTTGTAGTGTGGCACCACCCTTTCGGCCGCGAGGTAGGAGAGCGTCAGGACGCTGCCGCCGTCCTGCATGAGCGGCGCCGCCCGGCGCGTGGTCGCCACGAGCGAGTACGCCGAGATGTCCATGGCCAGGCGCCAGTGGTCGCGCTCGGTCTCGAGGAAGGGGCGCTCGAACGTCTCTTGAGGCGCGAAGGCGAGGGCGTGGACCAGGTAATCGAGCCGGCCGAAGCGCTCGCGCACGGCCGCGAACAGGGCGTCGAGCTCGTCGTCGTCGGTGACGTCACACGGCACGAGCAAGGCGTCCTGGTCGGCGGTGAGTTCCTCCAGCGTGGGGCGCAGGCGGTCGCCCTGGTAGGAGTAGGCCAGCGTGGCACCGGCGCGCGCGAGCGGTTGGGCGATCGCCCAGGCCAGCGAACGCTGGTTGGCCACGCCCATCACCAAGCCGGTCTTGCCCGTCAGGTCGATCGTATACATGGCGGTCCTCCGCGGGATGCCGGACGGCGGGCGCGCGCGGCCCGCGACCGGGTCAGATGCCGTCGTCCATCAGTCGTTCGAAGCGTTGACGCGTCTCCTGCGCCCGTACCCGGTCGCCCCGGCGCTCCCAGGCCGTAGCCAGCCCCTCCCAGCCGAGTTCCGAGTACGGTTCGTGTTCGGTCATGAGGTGGAACAAGTGGATGGCAGCGTCGACGTCGTCCTGCTCGAGGGCGAGGTCGCCCGCCTGTTGCAGCAGCGCCAGCTGCTCGGCCTGCAAGGCCGCGCGCAGGTTCTCGATCCAGGCGGAGTCGAAACCGGTGAGGAAGTGCCCCCGGTACAAGCCCGCGACGGTGCGTAACTCGCTGCCGTTGCGGCTGTCGCGCGCGCGCTGCAGGCGCTGACGGTAGGTGCCGACGTCGTACTCGATGGTGAAGCGTTTGTGGAGGTAGTAGCGGCGGTTGGCCGACTCGACCAACTCGCCGCCGAGCACCTTGCGCAAGCGGTAGAGCGTGGTGTGGAACGAGGACGAGGCCTTCGACTCGGTCTTCCCTGGCCACAGCGCCTCGGCCACCTCGAAGGTGGTGACGCCACCTTGGTGCTCGAGCAGGTAGAAGAGCAGCTCCAGCGCCTTGAGCGAGTCCCAATCGAGCCGCTCGCCGTCCTTCTCCACCACCGGATGCCCGAAGGCCCGGGCGCTGACCACGCCCTCCAACGGCCGCCGGAGTTCGGCGATGCGGCGCAGGCGCACTTCGACGGCGTCGATGAGCTCCTGCCGCTGGAACGGCTTGGTGAGGTAGTCGTCGGCCCCCAACGCCATGCCCTTGCGCATGCTGGCGCGGTCGCCCAACGCTGTCAGGAACAGGAACGGCACCGCGCGCAGCTCCGGGATCTCGCGCACCCGCCGGTAGAACTCGTAACCGTCGAGGGCCGGCATGTTGATGTCGGCCACGATCACGTCGGGGCGGAGCCCCTCGTGCATCTCGTCCAACGCGTCGCGGGCATCGTCGAAGGTGAGCACCGCGTAGCCGGCAGCGAGCAGGCTCACTTCGGTCACCTTCAGCGGCGCGAGTTCGTCGTCGACGGCTAGAACGAGGGGCGTACTCATCTGGCCGGAGTCTACCGCGTCGTTAGCGTCCGTGCCCTCAACGCCAGGATTCGGTCTTCTGGTACTGGACCAGCGCGCTGAACTCCACCGACTGCTCCAGCGCCGAGGTCGCGAACTTGACGTCCACCACTATCTCGTCGCGATCCATCTGGTCGACGAACTCGTGCAGGCGCTCCTCGAAGCGCTCGAGGCTGTTCGACGTGATCAACTTGAACCTCGGCGTGGTCACTCTGTTCCTCCTCGGCCGGCACGCAACAGCGCGTGGGGATCGTCGGCCATGATACCGTCCACGCCCAACGCCACCAGCCGCCGCACCTCGTCGGCATCGTTCACGGTCCAGACGTTCAGCTGCAGCGAGCGCCGCCGCGCTCGGGCCACGAGCGTCGCGTCGACCTCGCGGTAGTGCGGATGCAGCGCATCGGCGTGCAGCCAGCCGGCCAACCATGGGCGCCGGAGCCAGCCAGGTTCGCTGGGCGCATCCTGCCACAAGTAGGCCGTGCGCAGCTCCGGCGCGCGCAGTCGCAGCCAGGCAAGCGCCATCGGGTCGAAGCTGGAGATCAGCGTCCGGCCCTGCAGACCGCTCGAGCGTACGGCCCGCGCCACCTCCCAAGCCAGCACCCGGTCTCGCCCGAGCAGCGGCCGCAACAAGCCGTCCTTCAGCTTCCGCGTCTTCAGCTCGAGGTTGAGCAGCACACCCGGATGCGCCCGCACGAGTTCCAGCAACTCGGGCAAGGTGGTGAAGTCGGGCACCCGCTCACGCAGCTGCGCGCTGGTCCACTCGCCCAACGGCACGCCCTCGAGGTCGTCGTCGTGGAACAGCACCAACGTGCCGTCGCGGCTGCGCTGGACGTCCGTCTCGAGCCCATCGAGCCCGGCCTCGAGCGCCATGCGGAAGGCCGGTAGGCCGTTCTCGGGCGCAGGACCGCGTACGCCGCGATGACCGAGCAAGCGCGGCGCCGGTCGTTCGAGGTCAGGCAACGGTCGGCCACGCCAGAGCAGCCCCCGCCACCCCACCGCCAGCGCCACCAGCATCAGGAGACCCGTGAGCAGTTCCACGCCATGCAGTGTACGCAGCCACGCCCGCGACCGTGGGCGCGCCCCCGATGGCGACCGAACGGAGCCTGATAGCCTGCAGCCAGAAGGAGGGGCGAGCGTGGCGGCGACAGGTTCCAGCCAAGCCGAAGGGGTGGTGCCGACGCCAGCCGTCGTGGACGTCGCCGCCGCCGCCAAGCCGCGACCGCGGAGCGAGCTGCTGCTGCGCGCCTTGCGACCGCTACTGGACGCACTGGTAGGCGTGCTGGGTCGCACCGGCGTGCACCCGCACGCCATCGTGCTGACGCACGCCGGCTTGGGTGTGGTGGCGGCGCTGCTGATCGCGCTCGGCCCAACGGGGTGGCTGTGGGCGGCGCTCCTGCTGCAAGTGAAGATGCTGCTCGACAACCTCGACGGGGGCGTCGCCCGTGCCACCGGTCGCATCACCCGCACGGGGCGTTACCTCGACAGCGTGCTGGACACGTTGGTGAACCTGCTGCTGTTCGCTGCGCTGGCCCTACAGGGGCCGGGCGCGTGGGCCTGGCCCCTGGCTGCGCTCGCAGCGTTGGTGCTGATGCTGGTGCTGTCGCTCGACTTCAACCTCGAGCAGCGCTACAAGGCGCTGCGAAGCACCGCCGCGGGAAGGGTCCCGGCCGAACCGATCGGCGCGCCGGTGCAGGTCTACCAGCTGCTGCGTGGCGCGTACGAGGCACTGCTCGGCCCGCAGGACCGACTCCTGGCCCGTGCCGACGAGGCGCTGTTCGAGCGTCTGGCCGGGCAGCGGTACGACCGGGCGCCGCTCGACGTCCGCTTGGCCTGGTCGGACCTGTTCAGCACCGCCACGCTGGTCAACCTGGGGCTCTCAACGCAACTGCTGCTGCTTGGCCTGTGCCTGGTCTTGGACGTGCCCTTCGCGTACGTCTGGTTCGTCCTGGCCAGCGGCCTCTACGTGCTCGCCGTGCAGGCGCTGCGCGTGTGGCGCTTCCTCCGATACCTCCAGGTGCGAGCGTGAGCCGCGCCAGCGCCAGCAGTGGCGTCGCGCTCGGCGCCAGCCCCGACGGCGCTCGGCCTGAACCCGGTCGCGCCTACCCGCTGGTGACCGTCGGGGCGCTCATCGTGGGCCCAACGGGACGGCTACTGCTGATCCGCACCCACAAGTGGGGCGACCGCTGGGGCGTGCCCGGCGGCAAGGTCGATTGGGGCGAGTCGCTGCTGCAGGCGGTGCACCGCGAGGTGCGCGAGGAGACCGATCTGAGGCTCGAGGCCGTGCATTGGGGCCCCGTGCAGGAGGCCGTCCTGCATCCGCAGTTCCACCGCCCGGCCCACTTCGTGCTGATCAACGTCGTGGCGCGCGCCCTCGGCGAAGACGTGCAGCTCAACGAGGAGGCGCAGGCCTTCCGTTGGTGCAGCGCGGCCGAGGCAGCGGCGCTCGACCTCAACGAACCCACCGTGCGCTTGCTCGAGCATTACCGTGCGCATGGCTTCGCCACGCCGGCGCTGCGCGAGCCGCCGCTGCCTGGCGAGCCGGCGGAGGCAGCGTGAGCCGCGCTGCAGTCGAAGGGCGCCCGGCGGTGCCTCCCGGTCGCGGCGGGGCGCTCGTGACGGGCTCGGCCAAGGGCATCGG
>PXAU01000061.1 GCA_003567075.1 Trueperaceae bacterium | reverse complement strand
GTGGCGGCAACGGTTCGCGCCACCAGCCCGGCAGCGCTCGGAAGGTATCGAGCACGAGCGCGAGCGCCTCGCTCAGTTCGGCTGCTGCGGCGCGGGGAGCGTCCGCGCGGATCGTCACGATGGCCGTGGAGCCCTCGGCCTCGCCATCGGCGAGCAGCGCGATCACGGCGCCGACCGTGTCGGCTGTCTCCACGTCGACGGCAACGGCATCGATACGCGTGCTCGCCAGCGGACGAAGCACGACCTGCGCATCCGGGAGCGTCGAGGCCGTCTCGCGGGCGAGCCGCTCGGCCCGGTCGGCGCGGGCTAGGGCGTGGTACGCGGTCGCGTCGTCCGGCTGGAGGTCGGCCGCGGTGATCGTGATGATGGCGCCGAGCGGATGCTCGAGCGTGCCGATCGACGGGTGGAACGGGTGGAAGGTGTGGACGAACGTCCAACCGGGTGGCAGCGCGAAGCGCAGCCGCTCGTGCCCGAGGGTGGCGAACACGCGCATGGCGGCGCGAGCGCCGTCGGCCGGCGACCCACGGAGGTCGGCAGCGGCCAGCATCGCCTCGAAGGCGGCGCCCACGGTGGCCTCCGCCCCAGGGTTCGCGTTCGCGGCCCAGACGTAACCGACGTCGCCGACCACGCCCACGACGAGGCGGCCGGTGGTGTGGCGAGCGTCGAACGAGAGCCCTCGCACCTCGACGTGCCGCAACGCGACGTCGAACGTTCCGGTGATGCGAGCGCCGCCGATCTCCGCTGCGAAACCACCGAAGACGAAGTCGAGCAGCCCCGCGAGGCCGTTGGCATCGAAGGCGCTGCGCTCGCCGTCGAGCAGCGGTCCTGACCACAGGACCACGCCGCCATCGCCTCCAGGAGCGCGGAAGGCGAGGGTCACGTCGTCGTCGCCCGCGTCGAAGCGGATCGTCCATCCGCTCGGGGCGACCGTCTCGAGGCCGAGCGCATCGCTGCGGATGCTGACCTGGGCGAGCGCGGCATGCGAGAGCGCGGCATGGGCGAAGGCAACCGCGACGAGGAGGGTCAGGGACTGCTCGAAGTGGCGGAGGCGCGCGGGTGCGCCGCGGCGCTCGCGCCCGCCTCGGTGCACTGGTGCGCCTTGGCGCGCACGTCGTCTGGCCCGGTCGGCGTGGTGCGGTTCGTGGTGCTTCATCGGGTTCCTCCGAACGGAGGATAGGTGGGCGGTCCATAGCGCGGGCTTAACGTGTCCGCTGCCCTCGACCGCCCAAGCCGTGGAGCGCGCTGGCGACGGACCGCTCAACGCGGCGGCGTAGCATGGGGTGGGTCGGGTCGCCGTCTCGGTCGTGCGGATCGGGAGGCAGCCGGCCGAACGAGGTGAGACCCGTGCTCGATACGCCCCTTCTCCTGGGCCGTACGGTTCGACCGTCCGATCCGCGCCATGGGCTCCCGTGGGCCTTCGTCCTGAAGGCCGAGGGCGGTCTGCGACGATGATCGCGCTGTTCGCGTCCCTGATCGGCGTCGCACTCGGCCTGACCGTGCTCTTGGTGGCTGGACGTGGCGTCACGGCCGCGATGGCGCGAGAGCGCCCGACGATGCTGGGGTGGTGGAGTTTGGTGCTTGGCGCTGCCGCTGTGCTCAACTTCGTGATCGGCAGCGGCGTGTTCGCCGTTCTGGTCATCGAGCCGCTCGGTTGGCTGCTCGGGTCGATCGTGTTCGCCTCCGCCGCAGTGGTCGTCGCCATCGGAACGCTGCGTCGAGGCGACCGCCACTGGCCCACCTGGACGGGGCTGGTGTTGGGCGGGGTCCCGGCCATCATGTGGGTGTTGTTCGTCGTGACCGCCATCATGTGGGTGGAGCCGTGAGGTGACGGTGGGTCGGGCCTGCTGAATCGCTGTGTGTTCAGCGCCTTGGCTCGCCGCGCAACGCGTGGTGGGGCTGCATCCCGAGGCGCACGAGCGCTATTCCCTCGTCCTCGCTCGGGGGCTCGAAGCGCGCCGCGAACGCCGCCAGCATCGCTGGCGTGATCGTGTAGGTCCCACTCGGAAGGGTGGCGTTGCGGGCGGCGAGGCGGCGCTCGAGCTCGCCCAACGGCACGTCGAGGTGCACGACGAGCGGCGTCGCGCCCGCCTCGAGCGCGAGCGCGGCGGTGCGCTGCCGCGTGGCGCGGCGCCAGAAGCCGTAGTCGAGCACCACGTGCACGCCCAGCGCGAGCGTGCGGCGGGCGGTGTCCCACGTCAGCGCTTCGAGCGTGGCGAACCGCTCGTCGTGGACGGGGCGGGGGAGGTGCTCGCCGAAGAGCGCGATCATCCACTCGTCGACCGTGAAGCGCAGCGCCGGCAGGCTGGCTTCGAGCTGCCGCGCCAGATGGCTTTTGCCGGCGCCGGTCAGGCCGCACAGCAGCAGCACGTGCGGCTTCCCGGTGCGGCGCACCGCCTCGACCCAGGCGGGCGGTGAGGCGCCGGGCGACCCGGCGCCCTCCGTGCCCGCGGCGTCAGTCATCGATCTCGCCGCGGTGCCGCGCGATCAAGCCGGCGTACCAGCTCGCGCTGCGCTTGGGGACGCGCGCTTGCGTCTCGTAGTCGACGTACACGAGGCCGAAGCGCTTGGCGTACCCCCGTGCCCACTCGAAGTTGTCGAGCAAGCTCCAGGCGAAGTAGCCGCGTACGTCGGCACCGCCCTCGATGGCCGCGTGCACGGCGGCCACGTGCTGCTCGAGATAGGCGATGCGCTGAGGGTCGTCCACGGTGCCGTTGTGGAGCACGTCGGCGTACGCCGCGCCGTTCTCGGTGACGTACATGGGCGGTGGCGCGTACTCGCGCTGGAGGCGCAGCAGGAGCTCGGTCATCCCCTGCGGGTACACCTCCCAGCCCACGTCCGTTGGCGTGCTCTCGAAGGGCACTGCTCGCACCGAGGGCCACGGGACGGTGGGATCGCTCGTGGCGATGATGCGGGTGTAGTAGTTGACGCCGAGGAAGTCGAGCGGCCTCGCGATCGTCTCGAGATCACCCTCACGCACATCGGGGGCGGCGGCGCCGTAGCCCTCCCACACGTCGCTCGGGTAGCGACCCTCGAGGAGCGGGTCGAGGAACCAGCGGTTGAAGAAGCCGTCGAAGCGCCTCGCGGCGGCGATGTCTGACGGCGCATCGGTCGCGGGGTATGCCGGGTGGATGTTGAGCACGATGCCGTGCTGCGCACCGGGGGCGTTGGCGCGCATGACCTCCAGCGCCGTACCGTGCGCGAGCAGGAGATGATGGGCAGCGTGGGGTGCGAGGGCGGGCTCGCGCAGGCCCGGCGCGTGCTCACCGAGCGCGTAACCGAGCACCGCTGAACACCACGGCTCGTTCATGGTGGCATAGGCGGCCACCCGGTCACCGAGGCGGCGCGTGACGGCGTCGGCGTACGCGACGAAGGCGTCGACGATGCTGCGCTCGGGCCAGCCGCCGGCGTCCTGGAGGGGTTGCGGCAGGTCCCAGTGGTAGAGGGTGGCGAAGGGCGCGATGCCGCGCTCCAGTAGCCGGTCCACCAAGCGGTCGTAGAAGTCGAGTCCGGCCTGGTTCACCGAGCCGGTGCCGGCCGGGATGACGCGCGGCCAGGCGATGCTGAAGCGGTAGGCGTCGACGCCGAGGCGTTGCATCAGGTCGAGGTCCTCCGCCCAGCGGTGGTAGTGATCGCAGGCGACCGCTCCCGTGTCGCCCCCGTCGATCGCGCCGGGGGTCGCGCTGAAGGTGTCCCAGATGGACGGTCCGCGACCGTCCTCGTCCACGGCCCCTTCGATCTGGTAGGCGGCGGTCGCCACGCCCCAGACGAAGTCGGCGGGGAAGCGCGGCGTGGTGGTGGTCATGGTCGCTCCTCGGTTCGCCCCAGCCGGCGAGTCCACGCCACCGGGGCCGGTCAACGCCCGCTGGTGATCACCACCAGCGCACGGGCGGGCACGTGCACGGTGGCGGTCGACGGCTGACGCGAGGTTCGTGGGCCGGCGTCCTCGTCGAAGACGACGTCGTCCAGCGTACGCACCACGAGGTCGGTCCCGAGCGCGTCGCCCTCGAGCCGCACGTCGATCGCCTCGAGCGAGCGGTTGACGAGCAGCACGCGCACGGCGGCGCCGTCGTCGGCTGCGTACGCACCGAGGCGCTCGTCGCCGCCCTCGACCCGGTGAGCATGGCCGCCGAAGCCGGCGAGCATCGCGTACACATGGTACGTCGGCCGGACCCAGCCGCTCCGGTCGATGAGGCCGTGGCCGCCGAGGCCTTGCAGCGCGAAGTACTGGCCCAGGTCGACGCCATGGCTGGCGAGCTGCCCGAGCGTCTCGGCCAACCACAGCGCAGCGATCATGTCCTCGAGATGGCGGAAGGTCGCAGTGCGCCACGACAGGCCGAACTCGGTGACGCCGATCTCGACCGTGCGCTCGTGCCCGAGCGGGTTGACCATCGGATCGGCGAGCCAACTGCGCACCGTGGCGATCTCGTCGCCCAGCAGGCGGGAGGTGGCCAGTGCGTGCTCGTCGCCCGCGGTGCCGTCGGTGGGGTAGACGTGCCACGTGAGGAGGTCGATGACGTCGCCACAGAGCCCGATGATCTCGCGTAGGTAGTCCATGCCGCTCGGGCGGGAGCCCGACACGGCCGGGCCGCTCGTGCGGACCTCGCCCAGCTCCGCCTCGAGTGCCGAGCGCACCTCTCGGAAGCGCTCGCAGTACACCTCGGCGGTCCAGGAGGGGTCCATGCGGTTGCGCGGGTAGAGGTCGGGCTCGTTGCCGATCGCCCACCAGCGCGGCGTGATGCCGAGCTCCTGCAGCGTACGGGCGGCCGCGACCGCGTGCTCGGGGCCCGCGAAGAAGTTCGTCACCAGGTGCACGTCGGGCTCGCCGAGCAGCTGCCAGGTCTGGGCGAAGGCGCGCAGCCTGTCGGGCGTGAGTTCGTGGTCGTCGGCGTCGTTGCCGGGCGGGAAGCGCAGGGACTCGATGTCGATCGCCGCCCAGGCGTCGAGGTTGAGCACGACCGGGGAGGCGGCGGTGACGTTGAAGCCGGTGATCGAGCCTGCTGGGATCGGCTCGAGCGGCTCTGCGATACGGAGCGTGAGCCCGGCTGCCAGGGCCGGAAGCGAGAGGGCAGCGCCGAGCAGCGTCGCGAGGAGGCTGCGACGCAGCGTCGGGCGCTGCTGCCTGCGCGTGCTGTCGCGGTGACGGTCGGCGGTCATGTCGTCCTTTCGGCGTGAGGTCGCTGGCAGCGGCGCGGCGTCGCACGCAGCCGCGCGACGCCGCCTCCTCGGGCTCTGTCGCTCAGCCTTTGACGGAGCCCGCCACCAGGCCCTCGATCACCTGGCGTGAGGCGAGCACGAAGATGATGAGGAGCGGCAGCACCGCCAGCGCCGTGCCGGTGAGCACCGCACCCCAATCGGTTGCGGCCTGGCCCTGGAGGGTGCGGAGCGCCACCGGGATGGTGTAGTTCTCACGCGAGCTGAGCACCACGAGGGGCCCGAGGAAGTTGTTCCATTGACCGATGAAGGTGAGCATCCCCAGCGTCGCGAGGCCGGGACGGATGATCGGGAGGGCGATGTTCCAGTAGATGCGGAACTCGCTGGCACCATCGATCCGGCCGGCGTCCATGAGCTCGCGCGGCATGCTCGAGGCGACGTACTGGCGCATGAGGAAGATGCCGAACGCGCCCGCCATGCCTGGCACCCAGATCGCCCGTGGCGTGTCGAGCCAACCGAGGAACTGGATGATCAGGTAGTAGGGGATGATGCCCAGGAGCGGCGGGATCATCAAGGATCCGATGACGAAGGCGAAGAGCGGACGCTTGAAGCGGAAGTCGTACATCGCGAAGGCGAAGCCTGCGAGGCTGGCGAAGAACATGGTCGCGACCGTCGCCATGAGCGCGATGTAGAGGCTGTTCCAGATGTTGCGCAGGATCGGCAGGCGCGCCTGCAGTGCGGTGAAGTTGCGCTCCAGGAACTCGCCGAACCAGAGCGGCGGCGGGGCGGAGAAGATCGCCGACTGCGAGTGCGTCGAGAGCACGAACATCCAGTAGAAGGGGAACAGCGTCAGGAGCGCGAGCGCGATCAGCGCAAGGTAGAGGAAGAACTGGCCCACCGGGCTGCGGCCAGAGCGTTCGTCGCGCTTGGCGCTTCGAAGGGTCGAGGCCGGAAGGCTCATCAGTCCCTCCTTTCGAGGCCGGAGCGGCCGAAGAAGAAGAAGTGGATGACCGTCAGCGTGCCGATGAGCAGGAAGAGCAGCCACGAGATCGCCGCGGCCGTACCCATTTCAAGCCACTCGAAGCCGGTGCGGTACAGGTACATCGCCACGGTCATGCCCGCCTGACCGGTGCCGCCGGTGCCGTCGGTGAGGATGAAGGGTTGGTCGAAGAGCTGGAGGTTACCGATGATGGTGAAGGTGACGGCGAAGAAGATCATGGGGCGCAGCAGCGGCAGGGTGATGTGGAAGAAGCTCTGGCGTCCGCTGGCGCCATCGATCTGGGCAGCCTCGTAGTAGTCCTTCGGGATGGTGGCCAAGCCAGCGGCGTAGAGCACCACGTTGAAGCCGAAGAACTGCCACCACACGAGCAGGGAGATGGCGGGCTTGATGTTGGGTGCGCGCCCGAGCCAGTTCACCGGCAGGCTGTCGGCGAGACCGCCGAAGAGCCAGGCGCTCCACGGTGCGGTGGCAAGGTACTGGAGCGTCTGGTTGAGGACGCCGAACTGGGTGCCGAAGATCGTCTGGAACACGAGTGCGATGGCCACCGCCGAGGTGATGTAGGGCAGGAAGTAGGCGGCGGTGAGGGGGTGGCGGAAGCTCTGGATGCCGCGCGAGAGCGCGAACGCCAGCGGGATCGCCACCAGGTGCTGCGGGATGCCGCTGGCGAAGGCGATCCAGAGGGTGTTGGTGATCGAGCGCCAGAACCAGGGGTCGCCCATCAGCCAGGTGTAGTTCTCCAGGCCGATGTAGCGCATCGTGCCGAGGCCCTGGATCGGGTTCCACTCCTGCAGTGATAAGTACATCGAGAAGACGATCGGGAAGAGGCCGAAGACGGCGAACAAGATGAAGAACGGGCTGATGAACACATACGGAGCCACGCGCCGCTGGAGCTTGTTGAGGCGTATGTTCCAACTGAGCTGCGGTGTTGAGGTCGTGGTTCTTGCCATGGTGGGACCTCGTTCCGTGGGGAACGCATTCGCGTTCCCCACGGTCGTCAAGAGGCGTCGGGTCAGCGGCGGACGCGCCGCTCGACCAGCATCTGCGCTTCGTCGAGCGCAGCCTGGACGTCGCGGCCCTCGTTGAGGATCTCGCCCATGGCGGAGCCGAAGATCTCCTCGGCGATCATGTCGCCAGCGAAGGTGAGGACGCCGGGGATGCGCTCGGCGATGCTCGCCCAGAGGAGGCGGGCGGGCTGGCCGGCGAGGAACTCGAGCTCTTCCTCGAACATGGGATCGTCGTACGTGGCGGGCATCGCGGGGAAGGCGTTCATGGTGCGGAACGCCGCGAGTTGGATCTCTGGCTCCGTCGTCAGGAAGCGGACGAGGTTCCAGGCCGCTTCGAGGTTCGCTTCCGGCGTCTGACCGGGGATCGCCCAGAAGGAGCCGCCCCAACTCACGAGGGTGTTGCCCGGCATCTCGGAGGCGCCCCACAGACCGCTGGTCTCGGGGGCCATCCAGTTCTGCAGGTGGCCTTGCAGCCATGCGCCGGAGAGCTCGACGGCGGTCGTGCCTTGGCTGAACGCCTCAAACCACTCGCTCGACCAGGCGCCGATCTGGGCGTCCAGGCCTTCCTCGCGGACGATCTGGGCCATGCGCGCGGCCTCGAGGAAGCGCTCGCTGTTGAGCTGTGGGACGCCGTCGGCGTCGAAGTAGATGCCGTCGCCGGCGGGGACGTTGGCGCGGATCAAGGCTTCGGCGACCGAGCCGGCGTCGGCGATGAGGAACACGCCGTGCCCCTGGAGCTCGCGTCCGTACTCGATGAAGCTGTCGAAGCTCTCGGTGACCTCTTCGATCGTCCAACCACTCGCCTCGAGGTGGTCGCGCCGGTAGAACATGGTGCCGGGGGCGATGTCGGTGGGGATCGCCACTTGGCGGCCGTCTGGGGTGCGGCCTTGCGCCCAGGCGTAATCGACGAAGAGGTCTTCGTACTCATCGGCGTTGAAGGGCGCCTCGCTGAGGTCCTTCAGGCCGCCCTCGGCGACGAAGCGGGCGATGAACCCGAGTTCCAGGACGACCACATCGGGGGCACCCGTGCCGGTCGCGAGATTGGTGACGAGCAGGTCGTGGTGGTCGCCGAAGCCGAGCATGCGGGTCTCGACGGTGACGTCAGGGTAGAGCTCTTGGAACTGCGGCAGCACGTTGTTGAGGTGGCTCTCGAAATCGTCGAAGAAGCCGATGGTGATGGTCGTGTTGGCGAGGGCTGCGCCTGCGAGCAGGCTGGCGGCGAGGGCGAGGGCCAGGATCTTCTTCATGCGTTCCCCTTTCGGGAGCGAGGTGTGGGCGAGTCATCAGAGGGCGGCTACGGAGTCACGTTGGACCAGCACGGGGTCGAACCGACGTGTCACCTCCTTCTGCTCGTCGACGCCGAGCGCTGCGAGGGCGAGCCGGGCCGCGGCCTGGCCCATCTCGGCGAAGGGTTGGCGCACCGTGGTCAGGGCGGGATAGAGGTAGTGCGCGATGATCAGGTCGTCGAAACCGACGAGCGAGATGTCCTCGGGTACGTGCCGGCCGGCATCGCGGAGTGCCTTGAGCGCGCCGGCGGCGGATTGATCGTTGGCGGCGAACACGGCGGTGAAGTCGGGATCGCGTTGAAGGAGCAACTGCATGGCGCGGTAACCACCCTCCTCGACGAACCCGCCTTCGGCGACGAGGGTTTCGTCGAAGCGAAGGCCGTGCTCGGCCAGCGCGTGGCGGTAGCCGGCGTAGCGCTCGCTGGCGTCGGCGAGGCGCATGAGGCCGGCGATGTGGGCGATGCGGCGGTGCCCGCGCTCCAGCAGGTGGCGCGTTGCCAGCGCGCCGCCGGCGACGTTGTCGAGGTAGACGCAGCGCTCGGCGACCGCGGGGATGTGGCGCCCGATGACGATCACCGGGAGCTCGCTCTCGCCGATCCACGTCACCAGGTCGTCGTCGTGGGCGGCGTCGGCTTGGACGATGAGCGCGTCGGTGCGTCGTTCCGTGAGGAAGTCGAAGGCGCTGCGCTCGGCGTCTTCGCGGGCATGGCCGCTGGCGACCACCATGTGCAGACCGCGTTCCTCGGTCACGGTCTCGATACCGCGGATGATCTCGCC
>PXAU01000176.1 GCA_003567075.1 Trueperaceae bacterium | reverse complement strand
GCGCCGCGGCCCTGGTGGGCGCGCACATGCGCCCCTTGCCGCAGGGCGAGAAGGCCGCCAGGCGCTTCGTGCACCGGCTCCGGCCGCTGCTGCCCGACCTCTTGCGGTTGATGGTGGCCGACCGCGAGGCCGCGCGCGGTCCCCTTGCGTCCGAGGCAGGCCGGCGTCGCTACCGCCTGGCCCTGGCCCAGGTGATCCGCCGGCTCGAGGCCGAACCGGCCCCGGCGGCACCGCTCGTCGACGGCCGCGGGGTCATGCGCATGCTGGGGCTGGCCCCGGGGCCGGCCGTGGGGGCGGCGCTGCGCGCGCTCGAGGAGGCCCGCGCCGTGGGCGAGGTGCGCGACCTGGCCGAAGCCGAGGCCTACCTGCGGCACATGGCCGCGGCGCAAGGATGGCCCGTCGACGAACGACCGCTCCGCGGTGCAGGGACCCACGACGACGGTGGTGGTGGTGGTGGTGGTGATGGTGGTGGTGGTGAACGTACCGACGGCGACGGTGGCGACGACACCGACACCTGCGCCACCGACGCCTGCAGCGACGATCCAGGAAGGGCCTGAATGGACCGCCGTCTCGTGCTGCTGCTGCCGAGCCTCACGCTGCTGGGCCTGAGCGCGATCGGCTGGCTCGTGTGGCCCCCGGCGCCGAGCGAGCCGCGGCTGACCTGGCCAGGCCTGATCGCCGCCGGCGTGGCGACCGGCGCCGCGCTCCTGGCGGGTGCCTGGCTGCTCGAGCGCAGCGTTCCCTCCTTCCGCCACGCCACGCGCCGGCTGGAGCGGCTCGTGCGCGACCTGCGGCTGCCGCCCGGCGGCGCGCTCGCGGCGGCGCTCGTCTCGGGCGTGAGCGAAGAGCTGTTCTTCCGCGGTTGGCTGCTCCCCACGGCCGGCCTGTGGGTGCAGGCGCTGCTGTTCATGCTGCTGCACCCGGCCGGCCGTGCCGGCTGGGCCTACACGGCCTACACCGGGCTGGCGGGTCTCGTGTTCGGTGCGCTCACGCTCGCCAGCGGCAGCCTGTGGCCGGCGCTGATCGCGCACGTGGGGGTGAACCTGCACGGCTTCAGCGCGGGCCTGCGTCAAGGAAGGCGCCGATCCGGGCCACCGCCTCCCGGAGCACCTCGGGCTCCCTGACGAGCGCGAAGCGGACGTAGCCCTCGCCCGACGGACCGAAGCCCCGGCCCGGTGCCAGCGCCACGCCGGTCGCGCCCGCCAGCGCCTGGCAGAACAGCGAGGAGTCGCGCTCGCCCGCCGGCAACGGCGCCCAGACGTACATGCTGGCGCGCGGCACGGGCGCGTGCCAGCCGATCGCGGCCAACGCCGCGAGCAGCGCGCTGCGGCGTTCGCTGAAGGTGGCCGCATCGGCCCTGCGCGCTGCCAGCGGCTCGCGCAGCGCCGCGACCACGGCGCGTTGGATGCCGAGGTACTGGTTGAAGTCGATCGCGCCCTTCAGCCGGGTCAGGGCCGCGATGGCCTCGGCCTGACCGATCGCCCACCCCAAGCGGAAGCCGCCCATGTGGAAGCTCTTGGAGGCCGAGTAGAGCTCGACCGCCCGCTCCAGACCGCCAGGCCTGGCCAGCACCGAGGGCGCGTCGGCCGGGTCGTCGACCAGGTCGACGTAGGGGAAGTCGTGGATGAGCAGCAGGTCGTGGCGCTCCGCGAAGGCCAGCGCCTGGTCGAAGAAGGCCGGCGTGGCGATCCCGGCGGTGGGGTTGTTGGGGTAGCACAGCACCAACGCTCGGGCGCGCGCCAGGCTGGTCGCGTCGACGGCGTCCAGATCGGGGAGGAAGCCGCGTTCGGCGAGGAGCGGCAGCGGTACGGTCTCGAGCCCGGCGGCGGCGACCGCGCCGAAGTAGGAGGGGTAGGCCGGGTCGGGCAGGAGCACCGCGTCGCCGGGGTCGGCGCAGGCGACGAGCAGGTTGGCGAAGCCCTCCTGCGCGCCGATGAGCGGCAGCACCTGTCGTTCGGCGTCGACCGCGACACCGAAGCGCGCTTCATACCAGGCAGCGACCGCGGTGCGGAGCGGTCGGGTGCCGCTGTGGAGGCAGTAGCCGTGGGTGGCGGGGTCGTACAGCGCGTCGCGCAGTGCCGCCAGCGCGGCCTCCGGCGGCCGCAGGTCCGACGCGCCGATCGACAGGTCGATCACGTCGAGCCCGGCCAGCCGCGCGCGGTCCTTCGCCGTGTCCATGGCGGCGAACATGCTGCCCGGCATCGCCTGCACCCGCCGCGAAGTGAAGCGAGCAGCCTGCGTCAGCACCGAGGCGTCCATGGCAGCGAGTGTAGCCGCCCCGGGCCCTGGCCGCACGCCGGCGCCGCGCGCCGGCCGGCGACTGATAGCGTGGTCGCGTGCCGAGTCACGAACGGCGGAGGCTGGACGGCGACGGCCGCTCGGCGGGCGGCCCGGCGCCGGGTCACCGCTCGGCACGCGCGCAGGCACCGCGTCACCGCCCGGCGGCCGAGGCGACAGGGCGCAGCCTGGCCTGGCAGGCGCATGGGCGCAACCAACGGCGTCTGGGCGTCGGCCTGCTGGGCATCGCCGCGGCGCTCACCGTGTGGTCGCTGTGGGCGCCGTCGCCGGGGTCATCCGACCCAGTGCACAGCGCCCCGACCGCGTGCGGGCCCTGGGCGCCAGCCGAGGCCACGCCCGTCACGCTACCGGTCGAGTCGACGGAGACGTGGCGGCGCCTGCGCGGGGTGGGGGTGTGCTTCACGCACGACCTCACGATCACCGAGACGTACGACCTCGGACGCTTCGCTGAGCTGCTGCTGGCCGACGCGCGCCTGTACGGCGAGAACACCGGCCTGGAGGTGGACGAGCCCAGCCTGCACGTCATCCGCCTGGGGGCACGCCAGCGGCCGAGCGGTGGCGAGGTATGGCCGCTGCCGTGGGGGCTCGAGGTGGGCCAGGTGCGCGTCGGCGACGCGGTGGTCCGGCTCGCTGGGCGGGTGTGGCGCAGCCCGGCCGGCGGCTACGTGCTGGAGCCGCTCGGCACGCCCGCCTTCGAGGTACGCAACCCGCGACCCGCGGCGCCCGCGCCCCTGCTGGGCGACCTGCGCGTGGCGGCCTTCAACCTGGAAAACTACTTCCTGACGCTGGGCGCGCGCGGCGCCGACCACCCGGCGGCGCTGGAGCGCCAGACCGCGAAGCTGGTCGTCGCGCTGGCCGCCCTGGACGCCGACGTCATCGCCGTCATGGAGGTCGAGCGCGACCCGGACGACCGCGCCCTCCGGGCCTTGTCGGCAGCGCTCGACGCCCACCTCGAAGCGGCGGCGGCCACGGCGCTCGACGCCCACCTCGAAGCGGCAACTGCGCCGGCACGCTCGTATCTCGCCGTGCCGGAGGCGAGCGCCAGCGCCGGGAGGCCCGGCGACGCGGTGCGCCAGGGGTTCCTGATCGACCCCGCCGTGGTGGAGGTGGTGGCGCTCGAGGCCGACACCGCGACCGTGCACGAGCGCCCTCCGCAAGCGCTGACGCTGCGGCACCGCGCCAGCGGCGAACGGCTGACGCTGATCGCGGTGCATCTGCGCTCGAAGGCGCGCTGCCCGCCGAGCGGTGACGTCGACCTTGGCTTCGGCTGTTGGAACGAGCGCCGCACCGCCCAGGCGCGCTCGCTGCTGGCCTTCGGTGAACGGCTGTCCCAAGCGCAGCCCGGCGGCCTGACGCTGATCCTGGGCGACCTCAACGCCCACCGCTTCGAGCCGCCGTTGACGGTGTTCGAGTCCACTACGCCAGCGTGGCGCGTCCTCACCGACCTGGTGCCGCCAGAGGAGGCCGTCAGCCACGTGTTCTTCGGGCGCTCGGCGGCGCTGGATCACGCCCTCGCCAGCCCGGCGCTGGCGCCGCGCGTCGGCGGCGTCGACTACTGGGCCATCAACGCCGACGAACCGCCGCTGGCGGGCGCCGGCTCGGGTCCACGGGCACCACCTGGCTACCGGCCCGATCCGTACCGGTCGTCGGACCACGACCCGGTGGTGGTGGCCCTCCACGTGGGGCCGCCGGGCGGCGAACGAGCGCCAGCAGGCGAACGAGCGCCAGCAGGCGAGTGAGCTCCACGGCAGCCGTCCGCTCCGATCCGGTCCCGTGGCTCAGCCGACGCCCTGCAGCAACCGCTCGAGGGTCGCGTCGTCGAAGCGGCGCGCCTCGCAGGCGTCGGGGTCGCGGCAGGCGATCACGTAGCGGAAGCGGCGGCCGTCCGAGCCGGGCACCTCGGCGCGAAGCGCGTCGAAGTCTCGGCGCGGCCCGGCGAAGCCGCACAGGTCGCAACAGACCTGCGTGCCCTCACCGCCGGCGCTGGGGATGGGCTGCAGCTTGATCGCATCGCCACGGCGCTCGTCCCCATCATGGCGATGCACCACACGCCCACCGTCCTCGGCGAAGCGCACGCTGTACGCGCTGGAGCCTGGAATCAACCGCTTCGGGGTCGCCGGGAACAACTCCAAGACGATCTCCCGAGCGGTGTAGGAGGTCGGTTCGTCACCGCCGTTCACGTACTGGCAGTATAGCCCCGACGGCCGAAGCTGACCGCTCCCACGTACAGCAGCGCCAACACGCCGACGATCGCCGTCGCTGCCACGAGCGTCGTCGACAGCTGCTGCACGACGATGCCGACGAAGGCCCAGACCAGCACCGCCGCGTAGGCCGCGTCGCGGTAGCGCAGCAGCATGCGCACGCCCAGCAGCGTCGCCACCACCAGCGTGATCGCGCCCCACACGGCAGCCGGCAGGATGCCCCCGTCCCACCCGAGCGACAACAACCAGATGGTGGTGTTCGCGACCGTGGCGACGGTGATCCACCCCAGGTACACGGAGAAGATGCCGCGCGCCAGCAGCCGCTCGGTCGCGCCCGGTTCGGCGCGGCCGCGACCCACGCCGGCCGGTACCGAGCGCAGGCGCAGGTAGGTCACGATCAGGCTCGCGAGCAGCACCAGCATCAGTAGCAGCGAAACTCCGAAGGCCTCGTAGTGCCACGCCACGATCCAGAGCGCGTTGGCGACGTGGCCCACCGTCACCGGCCAGGCGATCGCCTGCACACGGGGGTTGTCGGCCTGCGCCGGCAGCGCCTGCCACACCGCGTACGCCAGCAGGCCCAGGTAGATGAGGCCCCAGATGGCGAACACGTACCCCGCCGGCGTCACGACCGAGGCGGCGAAGCCGTCGGAGATCTCGCCGGTGGTGCGTCCGGCGATCGGCAGCGCGTTCGCGAGTACGTTCGTGACGATCACCACGAGCGTCATCGCCACGACGGCGAGTTGACCCGGCCGCAGCGCGCCGAGGCCGCTGCGCGCGCCCTGCGAAACGGTGGTCATACCTGCCTGCCTTGCCCGACGTCGCCCGCGCCCGCCACGACCGCACGCCCGACGCTCACGGTCTCGACGGCGGCGAGCACGCGCGCGGTCTCGATAGCCGCCATGGCGGCCTCGAAGCCCTTGTTGCCGGCCTTGGTGCCGGCCCGTTCGAGCGCCTGCTCGATCGTGTCGGTGGTCAGCACCCCGAAGATCACCGGCGTGCCGGTCGCGTTGGTCGCGTCTGCCACACCAGCCGCGACCATCGCGCAGACGTGGTCGTAGTGGCTGGTCGCGCCCCGGATCACGCAGCCGAGCGCGATCACGACGTCGACGTCCTGGCGGGCCGCGAAAGCGCGCGCCACCACCGGGATCTCCACCGCGCCGGGTACCCAGGCGACGACGACGTCGTCGTCGTGTACGCCGTGCCGCCGTAAACCGTCAACGGTCCCGTCGAGTAGGCGTCGGGTGATGAGGTCGTTGAAGCGCGAGACCACCAGCGCCACGCGCAGGCCAGCGCCCTCGAGGCGTCCTTCGATGTGCATCATGCCGGCATGATGGCACGACCGGAAGGCACGAGCCGCGGCCTGGCCCACGCTCCTCGGCACGGCCGGACCGAGCCAGTTCGACCACCACCCGACCATGCTGGCCGGGGGCACGGCTCGCCACTGGCGCCCTGGTCGTGCTTCAGTCGCTCGCGCCGTTGTCGCGACGGTCGAGGTGCTCGAAGGTCATGTTGGTGCCGTAGGAGTACATCACCACGTCCTCGACGGCGGTCTGCACGGTGTACACCAAGCCGCCGTCCTGCAACCGGGCGCCCACCAGGTTCCACCCCTGCCGGAGGTCGAAGGTGGCCTGGGTGGCACGCAGTTGCACGTCCTCGGTGACGTAGACCAGGTTGAAGTAACCGAACGGGTCGGTGAGCTCGGGCGGCGCCCGGAAGAACCAGGCGTCGAACAGGTTGTCGTAACGACCCGTGGCATTGGTGTCGTGGTAGGGCTGCAGCCAGGCGGTGGCGTAGCGCACGCCCTCGCGCTCGACCACGAACTCGTTACCGATCATGAACGCCAGTGGGAAGGCGCCGCTGTGCAACGCACGCAGGTCGCGGTCCTCGGGGACCATGCCGTCGGTCGAGAGACTGAACGTCCCACCCACCATGCGCACCGAGCCGATCTCGCGGGCGCCTTCACCGAGGTCCACGAACAGGCCCAGGCGCATCTCGGTGGGGAGTTCCACCAGTTCGTCGATCTGGGTGCCGCTGACGCGGACGTTCTGCTGGGCGAGCACGAAGCCGCCGAGCGCCACGAGGGCGAGTGCCAGCAGGAAGGGTCGTCGCATGCAGGTCTCCACGGTGTCGATCACCGGTCCTCGGACCCCGGCGTACCGGTGCCCCGGGGTTCGAATGGCCTCGGGTGGCAAGCTCGGACCGTGGCGACGAGCCACGATCGTCGACCGTATCGCCGGTGCGGAGCACGGTCGGTCGGCCACCCCGTCGTCGTACGTCGGTATATCACGCCGGAGGATGAGAGCGGGTGCCGCGCGGATGAAGGTCTGCTGATGAAGGTCCGCCCAGGGGGCCGACCGCCACGGGTCAGGTGGCGTACCCCTCGGGATGGGCCTGCCGCCAGCGCCAGGCGTCGGCCACGATGTCGTGCAGCCGCGGGCGCCCCGGCCGCCAACCCAGCTCACGCTGCGCCAGGCTGGCGTCGGCCACCAGGGTCGGGGGATCGCCCGCGCGCCGCGGCCCCACCCTGGTGGGCACCTCGCGGCCGGTGACGTCGCGCACGGCCTCGATCACCTCCGCCACGCTGGCGCCCGCGCCGTTGCCGAGGTTGTAGGCCTTCGCGTGCCCGGGTTCCAGCGCCCCGAGCGCGCGCACGTGCGCGTCGGCCAGGTCGAGCACGTGGATGTAGTCGCGGACCGCCGTGCCGTCGGCGGTCGGGTAATCGTCGCCGAACACCTCGACGGCGTCGCGCGCGCCGACGGCAACGTCCAGGACGATGGGGATCAGGTGCGATTCGGGCCGATGGTCCTCACCCCGCTCGGCGCTTGCGCCGGCGGCGTTGAAGTACCGCAGCGCCACCGACGCCAGCTCCGTGGTGCGCGCCAACCACTGCAGGGCTCGCTCGATCTGCAGCTTCGTCTCGCCGTACACGCTCTCGGGCACAAGCGCGGCGGTCTCGGGGATGGGCGTACGTTCGGGCGTACCGTAGAGCGCCGCGGTGGACGAGAAGACCACGCGCGAGAGCCCTTCGGCGCTCACGGCCCGCAACAGCGCCAGCGTGCCAGCGACGTTGTTGTGGAAGTAGCCGTGCGGATCGCGCATCGAATCGCCCACCAGGGAGGCCGCCGCGAAGTGCAGCAGCGCATCGCAGGGATGCTCGCGCAGCGCGCCCCGCACCGCCGCCTCGTCCGCAACGTTGGCCTGCACGAAGCGGGCCGCTGGATGCACGGCCTCACGGTGCCCGGTCCGGAGGTCGTCGATCACCAGCACCTGGTGCCCGGCGGCGATGAGCACCTCCACCGTGACCGAGCCCACGTAGCCGGCGCCGCCCGTGACGAGGAGTCGCATACCCGGCATGGTACCGCCTGGCAGCGGACTGGACCGGCCGGTCGCGCGCGGACCCGCGCCGCGCCGAGCCAGGCCGACCGGGTCATACTGAGTGGGTACGGGAGGAGCATCAGCATGAGCGCGCAGACCAGCAGCAGCACCGCCCCCGCCACCACCAGCTCGCTGAACGCCGGCCTGATATGGTTCGATGGTCGCATCGTGCCCGAGGCCGAGGCGACGGTGTCGGTCCTCACCCACGCCCTGCATTACGGCACCAGCGTCTTCGAGGGCATCCGCGCCTACGAGACCGAGCGCGGCGCCGCGGTGTTCCGGCTGCGCGAGCACAGCGAGCGCTTGCTGGCGTCGGCCAAGATCCTGGGGATGCCTACCGAATGGAGCGCCGACGACGTCGACCGAGCGATCCTCGAGACGATCCGCGCCAACGAACGCGTTAGCTGCTACGTCCGTCCGTTGATCTGGTACGGCGCCGAGTCGCTGGGGGTGAACCCAGGGCGCAACAAGCTGCACATGATGGTCGCCACGCTCCCCTGGGGCATCTACTTGGGCGAGGACGCGGTGCGCAAGGGCGCAGCGCTGCTGACCTCCTCGTGGCGCCGCTCGTCGGGCGACATCATGCCCACCAAGGCCAAGGCCGGCGGCAACTACGTCAACTCGGTGCTGGCCAACGCCGAGGCCCGCGAGCTCGGTTTCGACGAAGCGCTGCTGCTCGACAAGGAAGGCTTCGTTGCCGAGGGCTCGGGCGAGAACATCTTCTTCTTGCAGGGTGGTGTCCTCTACGCCATCGCCCACTCGGTCAACCTGCGCGGCATCACGCGTGACACCGTGATCACGCTGGCGCGGGACATGGGCACGCCGGTCGAACCCACCATGGCCACGCGCGACGAGCTCTACACCGCCGACGAGGTGTTCATGGTCGGCACGGCCGCCGAGGTCACGCCCATCGCTTCCATCGACAAGCGTCCGATCGGGGCCGGCGTGGCGGGCCCGTACGCGCTGGCGATGCGCGAGCGCTACCTCGAGGTGGTGGGCGGCAAGGTCCCGGCGTACCACGACTGGTTGACCTTCGTGTACGACTGAGCTGGCGCGCCGCCGGCGTGTCAGAAACCCGTGCGACGGGGGTCAGAGGGTCGTAAGCGACGCGCCGCTAGCGTGGGCGCATGTTCAGCCCCTGGCTCGCGACCATCGGCGCTATCTTCCCGATCGACTTGGCCGTGCGCCGGCCGCCAGTGGCACGAAGTCACCGACCGCGTCCCGCGGCCCGGGTCGCGACCGAGCCAGCAGCGACGGCCGCCCCGTCGGCCACTCCCTCGACCGCCAGCGCGGTGGTCAAGGCGCCGCTCGAGGTGCATGTCGAGGCGCACGCGCGATCGCACCGTCCCGACCCCGCCCACCTGTGCGTCGTGGCCTACGTCCCGAGCGATG
>PXAU01000147.1 GCA_003567075.1 Trueperaceae bacterium | reverse complement strand
TTTCGCGGTAACCCGCCCGGATCGCCGTTGCCCTGACAATGGGAGTGCGCGTGCGACCCGCAGGTCAGCCGTACGAGCGACGAGGGGGGACATGCTCCGGACCATCAAGGCCTCCATGAAGCGCTACACCGACGCAAACGGCCCACTGCTCGCAGCGGCGCTCGCCTACTTCAGCGTCTTCTCGTTGGCGCCCCTCATCATCATCGTGATCGCCGTGCTCGTGTTCTTCGGCGCCGGTGACGCCCAGGAGACGGTGCTCGGCATGGTCTCGCAGGTCGTCGGCGAGCAGGGCGCGAACATGGTGGGCACGATGATCGAGGCACAGGCCCACCAGGGCGGCGGCGTGGTCGCGACCGTCACCAGCGTGGCGATCCTGCTGTTCGCCGCCACCACCTTGTTCTTCCAACTGAAGCGCGTGCTCGACATCCTGTGGGGCACGGCGCCGGAGCCCGAGTCAGCCCTCGGCGGCGCGAAGGCGATGGCGCTGGCGCGAGCGCAGGCGCTCGGCCTCGTCCTCGGCATCGGCCTGCTCCTGCTGCTCGCGCTCTTCTTCTCGACCGTCGTCAGCGCCGCCATCACGGCAGCCGCCGACCTGCTGCCCGGTGGTCCCGCGCCGTGGCGCATGCTCAACCGGGTCATCGCCTTCGGCGCCCTGGTGCTGGCGTTCGGGTTCGCGTTCCGGCTGCTCCCGGCAGCCGCAGCGCCGTGGCGCGCGATCGTCATCGGGTCGCTGGTCACCGCCGCCCTGTTCGTGCTCTTCACCTGGCTGTTCGGCTTCTACATCAGCACGGTCGCCGTTGCGGGGGCGTACGGCGCTGCGGGCTCGCTGGTGGTGCTGCTGCTCTGGGTCTTCTTCTCAGCCCAGGTGGTGCTCATCGGCGCCTCGCTGACGCGGACGCTGGCAGGCGACACCGTCGAGGACGGCTGAGCCGCCATGGCCGCGGCAGCGCGGTGCGAAAGGTGGCCACCGCATCCTGGGCCCACCGCGGGCTTCGCTGGAGCGTCGACTCACATGCCTACGAGACGCCCCAAGAGCATCATCGCGATTGCGCCAACAGTGAACGCGGTCGCGGTGCGCGTCGGATCGATCTCTTCCAGGGCGTCCGGCAGAAGATCGTCGATAACGAGGAACACCATGGCTCCGGCTGCGAACCCCAGGCCGAAGGGGAGCAGCGGCTCGAAAAGCCATACGAGCCACGCGGCGAACGGCGCTGCGATCGGTTGCGGGAGGCTCGTGAACACCGCCCAGCCCATGCACTGCCAAGTGGAGACACCCTGTGCACGCAGCGCGAGCGTGATCGCGATCGCCTCGGGGATGTTGTGGACCGCAAGAGCAGACGCAACCGCGATACCGAGGCCTGCCTCACCCGAGCCGAACGAGACCCCGATCGCAACGCCCTCCGGCAGCGAGTGCGCGGTCATCGCCGCCACGATCAGCAGCGACTTCGCACCCCCGCTCTTGCGTAACTGGAGGAGGTCGATGCTCTGGTTGGATCGAACCCATTTCGCCACGGCGGCGTAGAAGAGCGCACCCAGGCCGAACCCCGCCGCGACTTCCCAAGCTTGGAGGCCTGGGGCCCTGCGAAGGCCTTCACCAGTGAGCTGCACCAGGCTCGCGACGGCCATCATGCCAGCAGCCAACGCGGAGAGCGTAGCGGAGGCGCGCCTCGACAGGTTCTTGAGGAAGAAGAATGGGATGACCCCGAACACCATGGACACGTCCGCGAGCACCGCGGCGAAGAACGTGATCAGCAGCAGGTGCAGCAGGTCAGCGTCCATGGACCACTCTTCCCAGCCGCTCGGGGTCGGTCGTGAGCGAAGCGCTATCGCGAGTATGGCACGGTGCGCCGCGAGCATGCATACCGACCCAGCCCCACGTGCACGACGCCGGCGGTGAGCCGAGAAATCTCAGCGAGGCACAATGCCGTTCACTTCAGGATGACGATAGGTCAGACGCAACAGGAGAAGCGCGGAGCAGAACGAGCCATTCGGCGCTGCGAGCGTCGGGAGGGTGTCGCGTGAGCCACAAGAATGAGGCCCCGGATCGCTTGTCATCGCGGGTTCCGGGACCTGCTACGCATCGCTGCGTAGTCTCACAAGCCCGCATAGCGGGAACGCCCTCATCATGCCTCCTCAGCGGCCTCGTCGTCAACGACTTGCGCTGCGAGCGCTGACATGTGAAGCGCAACGAGTACGCCCCTGCGGATCGCCACGAGATCTGCGGGAACGACTTCGTGGGTCACGTAGTACCGCTTTCCGAGTGCGTCTCGGCCATTCATGACACGATCAAGTCGGTCACATGCGACGGCCGTAACCATGTCGCACTTTGCCCAGGCCAAATCGCCCCGCATGCTCGTCGGAAGCGACGCCGGGTCCAGGCGATGGTGGAAGCCCATGACCGGATCGGGTGCCACGGTACTGAGGGGAACCACCAAGCATGTTCCTACTCTGCCAGTACCTTCCTCCCCAACAACAACGACCGGACGCCTCTTGGTCATCTCAGGAGGCCGAAAGCCCGAGAAGTCGCAGATGAGCACCATCCCGCACTTCGGATGGAAGGCTCGCATACACGGGAGAATAACCCTCGTCGAAGTCTTCCCTCACGGTCCGCCCCGCTACGTGTCCCTCTTCGGCACGACCACAAGCTCAAGGTCGAGGTCGTCGAAGATGCGTTGCCACACAGCCGGGACGTTGCCCGCCTTGCCGTCGTTCGACGCATGAGCGCCTACGTACGTGTCGAGAGAGGAGCTGGCCCCAGAGCGGGTCAGTTCCTCCAGCACGAGAGCGACCCGCGGCGCTGGCAGGTCCGCGTGTTCCCGTTCCGTGACGAGAAGGGACGCAAGCGCTACCGCACCGAGGTCGTGCACGGCCGCAAGCGCGACACCGAAGCGCGGCTGCTCGATCTGCTCCAAATCAAGAGCACCGGCACACGCAAGCCGCGCCACCGCATGACCGTCCGCGAGCTGGTGAAGGAGTGGAGCGACCACAAGCAACGTGACGTCGCGCCCCGCACCCTCGCGCAGTACCGCCGCAAGCGCTGACGCAGGCCGTACGCTGGGGGTACATCTCGCACAACCCCGCGACCGATGCGAGCATCCCGGCGCACCAGCCGAAGGGAAAGCCGGTCCTGACGGCCAGCGAGCGCGAGCGCTTCCAGATGGCGTGCCTTGAATCCTTCTACGGGGTGTTCTACCGCACGCTGCTCGACACCGGCCTGCGACCCAGCGAGGCCTACGCGCTGCGCTGGTACAACGTCGACTTCGCTGGCGGCACCATCAGCGTGCATCGCGCCGTCACTCGCGGAGCGGACGGCAAGGCGATCATCGCTGAGCAGAAGACAGCCAAGAGCCGCCGCACCGTGCCGATGCTCGGCGGCCTCCGTAACGCTCTCCTCGAGCACCTCGACGAGCAGCGGAGCGTCAACTACGACGAGGTCGGCTGCGTCTTCACGACCACGAGCGGCGCCATGCTGCGCCCTTGGACGTTCTCGACCGGCGACCTCGACCGTACGCTCGCGCGAGGCGCAGAGCACGAAGGAGGTCGCGCTCTATGGGTTGGGGTCCAGGTTCGCCCCATTGCACGTCGCGGCCGGCACCCCGCTCAAGGTCGTCTCGGACGTGCTCGGCCACGCGACGATCCAGCAGACGGCGAACACGTACCTGTACGGCGACCAGGCCGTGACTGCTGACTGGATGCAACGGTACGAGGCGACGCTCCAGCCGTCGCGAACCGGGCCAGCGCCCGTCAACTGACCTCACACCAAGAGAGGCACGGCTACCGTTCGGCTACGATGGAGAATGCTGCGGATAATTGCGTGGGTCTTGCTTTTTCCAGGTGCAATCGCCTTCCTGATCGCTGTCATCATGGCCTACAACGAGCCAAGCGCGCTGACGATTGGAGTAGCTATCAGTATCTTCGTGGCGGCGTTCTTGACGCCGACGTTGCTCTTCGCACTAGCGGACTTGGTGCAGTACACACGGGAGACGCGCGACGCCGTCCGTTCGCTCGCTGCCGTTGGTTCGCCGTACACGAGCACCCGCGCGCACCGATCGGAGCCGGGCTCCGGAGGGATAGAGCGTGGTACTCATGAAGCGGCGGCAATCGAGGCAGGGCGGCAAGCTCGGGCTCGATTCGACGCAAGCGGTCCGCAGCGGGGCCCTCGGTCGACTTGACACCACGCTGACACACCACAAGGGCGAAGCGACCTCGTTGCAGCGAGGTCGCTTCCTACATCAAGGCCGTGTGGGACGGCTTCTAGCTTGGTGGAGCTGAGGGGATTCGAACCCCTGACCTTCTGAATGCCATTCAGACGCGCTCCCAACTGCGCCACAGCCCCAGGTCGGGAACCCTCTCGCGAGGGCAACGCTTAGGGTACCGGGGCATGCGGTGCGTGTCAAGGAAGCGCCATACGCAGCGCGGTCGCCGGGCGTCGACGGCAGCAAGCACCCTCACAGGATCTTGGAGAGGAAGCTCCTGGTGCGCTGCTCGCGCGGCGCCGTGAAGAAGTGCTCGGGTGTGCCGACCTCGACGATCTGCCCGCCGTCCATGAACACGACCCGGTCGCCGACTTCGCGCGCGAAGCCCATCTCGTGCGTCACCACGATCATGGTCATGCCCTCCTTGGCCAGCGTGACCATGACCTCGAGCACCTCGCCGATCACCTCCGGGTCGAGCGCGCTGGTGATCTCGTCCATGAGCATCACCTTCGGCCCCATCGTGAGCGCGCGGGCGATCGCCACCCGCTGCTGTTGCCCCCCAGAGAGCTGGGCTGGGTACTTGGCCTCCTGCTCCGGGATGCCGACCTTCGCCAGGAAGAAGCGGGCGCGCTCCTCGGCCTGGCTCTTGCGCCACTTCCGCACGCGAACGGGCGCCAAGGTGATGTTGTCGAGCACGGTCAGGTGCGGGAACAGGTTGAACGACTGGAACACCATGCCGGTCTCGCGCCGCACGCGCTCGATGGCACGAGCGTCGTCGGTGAGCTCGATGCCGTCGACGACGATGCGCCCCTGCTGATGCTCCTCCAAGCGGTTGATGCAGCGGATCAGGGTCGACTTGCCCGAACCCGACGGCCCGATGACGACGACCACTTCGCCCTTGTTCACCGACATCTCGATGTCGCGCAGGACGTGGAAGTCACCGAACCACTTGTTGAGGCCCTCGATCTCGATGATCCTCTCGCCGCCGCCGGGGGCGTCGGCGCGAACGGGGGCGGGAGCGTCGGGAAGGATCATGCCGGACCTCCGGAACCAGGCGGTCGCGCGCTCATCGCGTCCCCCCCCCGAGCCGCTTCTCCAGTTGCCGGCTCGCGACCGACATGCGGTAGGCGAAGAAGAAGTAGACGAGCGAGATGAACAGGTACAGCTCCAGCTTCACGCCGCCGGTGATCGACAGCGACGCCGGCTGCGTCGCGATGACCTCCGTGACCCGATAGAAGTCGATCAGGCCGACGACGAACACGAGCGAGGTGTCCTTGAACAGCGCGATGCACTGGCCCACGATGGCGGGGATCACCGCCCGCAAGGCCTGCGGCAACACGATCAGGCTGGTCGTCTGCCAGCCCGACAGGCCTAACGCTTGCGCTGCCTCGATCTGGCCGCGCGGCACGGCCTGCAGGCCACCGCGCACGTTCTCGGCCATGTACGCGGCCGAGAAGAGCGTGATCGCGACGTAGGCTCGAAGGATCGCCGGCAGGTTGTTCGGATCGGTGTCGAGCAGCAGCGGCAGCAGCAGTGACGCCACGAACAGCCACATGATGAGCGGGGCACCGCGCACCACCTCGATGAACGCGATGCACACCGTCTTGATCGCGGGAAGGCGGCTGCGGCGGCCCAACGCCAGGGCGACGCCGAGCGGGAAGCTCGGCACGATGGCGGTGAACAGCACCATGGTGAGCATGAACCCGCCCCAGTCGCGCGTGGGTGCGATCCGCAGCAGGACGCTGCCCGGCACGATCCCGTGCAGCAGCGCGAAGCCGCCGACCAACCACAGGGCCCAGGCCCAGCGCATGGCCCGCAGCAAGCCCGGCCGAGCGACGCCAGCGCCGTACCCGATGAACGGCGCCAACCCTGCCGCCAGCCAGAACCACCGCACCGAGGGCCAGAACACGACCGCGGTGAGCGCGAACAGGGCGACGAAGCCCGTCACCCACCAGAACGCGCCGCGCAGGATCTCGTTGCGGCGAGCGGCGCCAGCCATGATGCCCAGCAGCAACAGCAGCACTGCCAGCACCACCAGCGGACGCCACAGCAGATCGGTGGGGTAGCGGAACACGGCGAGCAGTCGCATGTTGGCCCACACCTGCGCCCAGGCCGCGTCGAACAGGGCCCAGCGCAGCAGCCCTGCGAGCGCAGAGACCAAGACCGCACCGGTGGCCAACGTCAGCAGCGTGTTCGCAGCGGAGCTGAAGAGGTTGCGCCGCAACCAGGCGAGCACACCCGTCTCGCCCGAAGGCGCCGGCCTCGCCGGGATCACACGGAACACGCCGTACCTCCCTTCATCGCTCCACCAGCTTGATCCGTGCGTTGACGACGTTCAGCACCAGCGCGAACACCATGCTGATCAACAGGTACGAGACGATCAGGAGCAGGGCGACGGGCACCGACGCGCCCGTCTGGTTGGCCGTGATCGTGGCGATGACGAACAGCTCCCCGTACGCCGCCAGCGGCGCCAGCGACGAGTTCTTGGTGAGGTTGAGGAACTGGCTGATCGTCGGCGGCAGCATCACCCGGAGCGCTTGCGGAAAGACCACCAGCGAGAACACCTGACCCGACGACAGACCCAGCGCAAGCGCAGCCTCTCGCTGTCCCTTGTCCACCGCCAGGATGCCGCCCCGGACGTTCTCGGCGATGAACGCCGAGGTGTAGATCACGAGCGCGAACAGCAGCGCCAGGTAGTTGACGGTGAGCCGCATCCCGCCCTCGTAGCTCGACACCGGGACGTGCACGCGGGACAGCACCAGCGGACCCGATGCCCGCAAGTCGACCTCCGCGCGAAGCGGTTCGATCTCGGCCTCGGTCGCTGCGGCACCGAAGCTCGAGAACACGCCGACGCCCCGGCCAACGGTGTCGCCACCCCCGTCATCGGCCGCTAAGGCGCTGCCCGCCGGTCGGAAGGACGGCGTCCGAATCTGGCCGTCGCGATCGGCGACGATGGCGCGCTCGAAGCCGCGCAGCGTCATGACCAGTTCGACGCCGCTGTAGCCCACGCCGGTCACGGGGTCGATCTCCTCGCCGCGGCTGAAGGCGCCGTCGCCGTCGTGGTCGACGTAGACCACCCCGCGGCTGGGGAAGTGCTCGAAGTGGAGACGGTACCCCGCCTGCTCGGCAGCGTCGGCGTCCACGAAGCCCACCTCCACCTCGGCGACGTCGCGATCGCGGATCAACGGGAAGCGGAAGGTCGAAGGCACCATCCGACGCGACTCGCTCAAGTTCTGGGTCGAGGTGGTGAGCTCAGCCAGTTCGACCCGAACGACCGTGCTGGCGAATGGCACCGCACGCTCGCCCGCGCCACGGCGGCCGTCGCCGTCGAGGTCGACGAACACCGTCCCGCGCCCACGCTCGACGTCGAAGTCGACCGCCAGGGCGCTCTTCTCGGGCTGGCCGAACGCAGCCACGGCGTATCCCACGGCGGCGATGCCCAGCAGGAGCGCCACCGGTACCGGCCAGACGCGCAGCGGAAGCTCGGCGGCGCGAGCGACACGCGCGCGCCAGATCCCTCCCACCAGCGCCGCCAGGACGGCCGTGACCAACCACGGCCACCAGGCGGCGAAGCGGTCACCGGGGTAGAGGAACGGGAACGCCAGGCCGACGTTGGACAGCAGGACGCCACCGGGAAGCTCGACCGGGTTGTTGATGCGGGGCGGCGACGGCAGCAGGACGGCGGTGTACCAGAACACGATCTGCACGGCGAGCGGCACGTTGCGCAGCAACTCGACGTAGATGGTCGCGATGGTCCTGATGAGGAAGTTGGGGGCCAACCGCATGACGCCGACGGCGACGCCGATGACGCTGGCCAGGACGACACCGACCAGCGCCACCCGGAGCGTGTTGAGCAGGCCGATCAGCAGCGCTCGCCAGTACGGGTCGTTGGTGGTGTAGGGGATCGGGGTCTCGGCGATCGGAATGCCCGCGCGCGAACCCAGCCAGCCGAAGTCGGCGGGAAGGTTCGCGCGGGACAAGGCGCTCGTCACGTTCGAGAACAGGATCGCGACGCCTGCCAGGAGCACCATGACGAAGACGACCTGCGCCAGGACTCCGATCGTCTTGACGTTGCGCCAGAAGGGGATGCGCTCCACCTACGCCTCGCTCACGTCACGCCAGGCCCTCACCGGAGCCGGGTCCGGAGGATGGTGGCGCGGCATGCGCCACGCCACCCTCCAAGCATGGGGCGGCGCGCTCGGGTCGCTGGGATCAGCCGAGCGCGCGCGAACGTCAGCGGAACGGCGGCGAGTAGAGCAACCCGCCGTCGACGTATCCCGCGTTCAGACCACGCGGCAGGTCGAAGGGGGTGCCGGGGCCGAGGTTGCGGTCGTAGATCTCGGCGTAGTTCCCGACCTGCTTGATGACCTGGTACATGGCGTCTGGCGCGAGCCCCAAACCAGACACCACGTCGGGATCGACGCCGAGCAGCCGACCGATCTCGGGGTTGATCGAGTCGAGCGCGGCGTCGACGTTGGCCGAGGTCACCCCGTACTCCTCCGCGGCGAAGGCGGCGAACACGACCCACTTGACGACGTCGTACCACTGGTCGTCGCCGTGGAGCACGGCGGGACCCAGCGGTTCCTTGGAGATGGTCTCGGGCATCACGACGTGATCGGCCGGCACCCGCAGGCGCGGCTGCATCGCCACCAGACCCGACTTGTCGGTGGTCATGGCGTCGCACTGGCCGTCGTCGTAGGCACTGCTCATCTGATCGTTGTTCTCGAAGATCACCGGTGTGTACTGGACGTTGAGCGCGCTCATGGTGTCGGCCAGGTTGAGTTCGGTGGTGGTCCCCGAGAGGACGCAGACCGAGCGTCCCTCCAGGTCGGTGATCCGCCGCACGCCGCTGTCGCGCCGGACCATGAAGCCCTGGCCGTCGTAGAAGGTCGTGGCCACGAAGTTCAGGCCGACGGTGGTGTCGCGCCCGAGGGTCCAGGTGGTGTTGCGGATCAGGACGTCGATCTCGCCGGTCTGGAGGGCGGTGAAGCGCTCCTGCACCGACACCCCGCGGAAGGCGACGGCGTTGGCGTCACCCAGGACGGCCGCCGCGACGGCGCGGCAGAAGTCGGCGTCGAAGCCGGCGTACTCACCGTCGCCACCTACCGAGGCGAA